>NZ_DJHW01000115.1:0-77572 GCF_002433295.1 Pseudoalteromonas sp. UBA6610
ATTTATGGGGAATAACCACACTACATAGGCTCTGCCTTGCCTAAAAACCAAACACGCTGCTGCAAATTCAAACATCAAAGATCAACACGCCCTACTAATACGCGATTTAGAAAGCTGACTATTAGGGATAATAATCATATTATTTGGCAGCATTTTAACCCACGTAGAGCGCCAACCAATTTTCTCTACAAAGCCTTGCTCCTTTGACTCAAGCTCAATAAAATCCCCCACTCGTATGGGTTTATCTATAACAAGTTGTACGCCCGAAAAAAAGTTTTCAAGGGTGGGTTGCAGAGCAAGCGCCACCGCTAATGATGTAATACCTAACGAGGCAATTATAGGCGTAATAGAAATACCCAAGGTGCCTAACAGCACTAAAGCCCCGACCGATAAAACGCTAACCCTAATAATGCCTTTAATAATACTTTGCGAATTAAAAATTACCGCCGACTCTTTGCTGTAGTAATTAATGGTGCCCACAAAAAAGCGGTCAAAAAATAAAATAATAGCCACTAAGCCCAAAATAATATTAATGGTCGAAAACGAAATATAGCTCGCAACCGGCTCGCCTTGTATTAACAACCCTTGCTCTATAATGGTGAGTAGCACAATAATTGTGCAAAGGGTGAGCGGTTTAGAGATAGAGGCGATAAGTAAGCTATCGAATATAAATTTAGTGTGAGAGGTCCACTTTTTAAGCCAGTACATTATAAAAAAGCGGATACAAAACAAAGCTATAGTTATAGAAACTAAACAAATAGCAATAACAACCCAAGGTTGCTCTGTTAGGTTGTAAAAAGTAGTAGCAGACATTACTTACCTCTCTTTTATAAACTTAAAAGAGTAAACAGCAAGTTATGTACCTATATGAGTAGAGGGGCTGTATTTATAAAGTAACTCAGGTTATTAAAAGGTAATATAACTGGCAGCCAGAGCGTGCCAGTTATATTTTTAGTATGGCTTAATTTAGCTTTAGGTTACATAGACTCAAGTGTTTTACCACGGGTTTCTGTAATGTATTTGGCCACAAAAAATATGCTAATAAGTGCAGATAAAGCATAAAAGCCGTACGCACCTGCAAGGCCAATGTTAGCCAGCATAATAGGGAAGGTCATGGTAATGGCAAAGTTAGCAATCCACTGCGCGCTTGCAGCAACAGCAAGCGCTGCACCGCGAATACGGTTATTAAACATTTCGCCTAATAACACCCACACAACGGGGCCCCAACTTAAACCAAAAAATACCACAAATAAGTTAGCCATAATAAGCGCAAACGTACCCATGTTATCGCTAAGGGCAAGTTTGCCTGCTTCATCAAGGCCTGCGCTGCCAAATATATAAGTAAGCGCGCTTAAGCTGATAAACATACCAATACTGCCTACTAATAGCAGTGGCTTACGGCCAATTTTGTCAACAAGGGCAATAGCAATAAAGGTCGATACAATATTAGTCGTCCCCGCTAATACATTTATAAATAACGATTGCGACTCGTCAAACCCTGCGGCTTGCCAAAGCTCAGAGCCGTAATAAAACACCACGTTAATACCTACAAATTGCTGAAACACACTCAGCGCAACACCTGCCCATACAATCGGGTGTACTTTTTTACTGCCATCAATAAATAAGTCGCGAATACTTGGCTTTTTATCGCTACGTAAGGAGCTTTTTACATCGCTTATTTGCGCAGCAACGTTGTCGTTCGAAATTTTACTAAATACTGTTTTTGCATCGTCTACTTTACCTTGTGCCACTAAATAACGAGGCGACTCAGGAATAAACAACACACCCACTAAAAACAGTATTGCAGGCACCAGCTCAGCCCAAAACATCCAGCGCCAAGCGGCTGTATCAAGCATTAAAATATTTTGCGCGCTGCCTGCTGCATCAGCAATTAAATAGTTACTTAAAAACGCAGCAAATAAACCCAATACAATAGCGAGTTGTTGAAGTGTAGCTAAACGACCACGAAGGGCTGCTGGCGCAACCTCCGCAATATAAGCCGGCGCCAATACCGATGCAGCACCAATACCTAAGCCACCAAATAAGCGGTAAAAAATAAACTCGGCCGAGCTTTCGCTAATGCCTGAGCCAAACGCACTAATGGCAAAAATAATCGCGGTGATGATCATAATTGCACGGCGACCAAACTTATCAGCCAGCGGGCCCGCAGCAAGTGCCCCCACGGCGCAGCCTAATAATACCGAGGCTACGTTAAACCCCGTAGCCACACTGCTTGAATTAAACGCATTACCGAGTGCAGACACCGTGCCGTTAATAACGCCCGAGTCAAAACCAAATAAAAAGCCACCAATAGCAGCCACGGCAGAGATAAAAATTACGTAAACAAGAGAGGTGTTTTCAGCTGTGTTGGCTGAGTGGGAAGGCGGTGTGTGCGTTGTCATTATATGCCCTGAAAGTTAATTTAAATTTAAAAGAGCATGATATCGTAAAGCGCTATGGCTGAATACGCTTGTGCGGGTGTAAATTGAGCCATTTTTAAAGGCTTTAAAATTAAGTAACCGCCTTTTTTGAATAACACCGATTGATTTTCAAAAAAATAATATGTTTTGTATGGGGAGTATTTGTTGGACCAATATTACTGTTCTCACCCATTTGGGTGTGTTTTTGCAATTGCGTAGCCTGTTCTGAAGTTAGGTAATTGTTTACAAGTGATTATTTGGTGGTTAAGGTAAATGCATTGAATATAGGAACATTGTCGGTTTACAAAACGACAAATGTCGTCGATTAAATTGTCATATTTATAGAGATACCATGTCTGTAATTCGTAGCTCAGTTTTTCAAATCATTTTTAAATCAATTTTTTTACTATCATTTAACTGTATCGGATTCTTTGCAATATATGCTGGCGCTATTTTATTTCTTAGCGAGAGCAATACTTCGTTATCGCCAAATGAACAACTTTTGGCGTTAATTCTCGCTTTGGTTACAACATCTATTTTTGCTTGGTGGATGGTACTCAGCTTTCGGCAATACGAAATCAAAATAGACAGTGAAGTAATCCTACTTAAAGGATTATCTGGCTGGAAAAAAATTGACAAAACTTTTCCACTCTCCGATCTTGATGGTGCAGAATTAGGAACGGATTTAGCTCTATTTAAGGGGGAAAAATTGGTGGCGAAACTTTCAATGGTTTCTATAGCATTTGACAATCATTCGCTAAATAAAAGTATTACAAAAACTTTACCCGCTCCTGAATTGGTTAAATAAATATAACAAGCCAATCCAGCAGCGGCTGATTGAGGCATTATACAACCGAGTGTTATGTACTTATGAAATTTTCATTAGTTGACGGATTTAAGCAAGCTCCTCTGCCTAAGATGAAAGGAGTTTGTATATATTGTGGTAGCCCAACCGTAGCAAAGTGTGGTTCAAAAATTAGATGGCATTGGGCGCACAAGGTAAAATGTAGTTGTGATCCTTGGTGGGATAATGAATCCCAATGGCATCGAGATTGGAAAAATCATTGGGAAGATCATAATCAAGAAATAGTATACTTTGATAAAAGTGGTGAAAAGCATATTGCAGATGTTGTTAATGAGCAGAATATTGTAATTGAATTTCAAAACTCCCCAATGTCTGAAGCTGAGTTGAAATCAAGAGAGGATTTCTACGGAGATATGATTTGGGTAATAAATGGTCGTAATCTAGCGAAAAACATAAAATTAAGTGCGATGCTTCCTGATCCTCTGCATGAATCAATGGAAGATATATCTATTCATTCAAGTAATCATAAAACTCATTTCGTTTATTCTTTTATTTCTGAGTATCGAGGTCCGAATGAGTTAGTAGAAATACATAGCTCAGATAAAATAGATGGAATAATTAAATCCACGCATGTAGGACACTTCCTCTTTGAGTGGAAAAGGCCTAGATATGTTTGGTTTAAAGCAACAAAACCAGTTTATTTGGACTTTGGACAAGGTGTCATCTGGCAATTAATGCGTTTTAACAATTATAGTAGTTTCTGTATTAAGGCATGTATTAAAAATGATTTCTTGGCAAAGTTTAAATGAGTTGCATAACAAGTGATCAATCTTATCAGTGCTAATTCATTACAGGCTATAAATAGAATTATTGGCACTATTTATAGTGCTAAATCCTCCCCAATTTCTGTCTTACACCTCAAAATTCTCAAAGTACTCTTTTTGCAATTCTATAGTGAGTGCTTTAGGGCGAATGCCTTGTACTAGGCTGTATACTTCTTCTTTTGTGTAACCTGCCGAATTTAAAATAAGCGCAGCGACCAACCCTGTGCGGCCAGTGCCGCCTTTACAATGTATGGCAATGGTTTGTTTGTGTTGTATGGCCTGTAATATGTCGGTTTTGTGGGTGTTCCAGCTTGATGTAAAAGGCTGTTTTGGTGCTTCGTCGTCATTTATAGGTAAATGAAACCAGGTTATATCGTGCTTATTGCACTCACTATTAATTGTTTGTACGTTGTTTTTTTCAAGCTCCTTTTGCGGCATAAGCGATAACAGCATGTGAGTGCCAGCGGCTTTTAATGTAGCGATTGAATCCGCTAGGTTTTGCGTTTTTGTACTGGGGCAAGGCGTAAAAATAATATTTGCGCCGTTATTGAGTGATAAAACATCGTATGGGTGCGCGCTCATGGTAAGTCCTTTATTTTTAATAAATTTACTTTTATACGCTCACTATAGCGTGTTTTAGTTACAAGTTTAAGATTGAATAATAAGCACAAATACTAGATACTGTTTTTATATACAGTTTTGGCGATGTTATGAAAAAAGAATTACCAGCAAAATACTATTTAGCGCATTTTAGAGAGCTTATTGAGTTTGTAACAAGTAAATGTATGCATTTACTTGAGCCTAAACATAGTGAATTTATTAGTAAAATTAACCAACTAGATGAGCAAAGCCAATGCATGTTGGCGCGTGTGTATTCGCGCAAACCTTATTTAGTGCAGGCGCAATCGCTTAATTATGAAGAAATAACTTCGCCGCATCAGGCTATTTATACGCTAAAAACAGCGGGTATTTTATATGAGCCAAACGCACAGCATTACAAGCAGCTTATAGCGCATTTAACTAAGCCCATGCTGGTGGAGTTACTCAGTAATTACAGTGAGCAAGTAAGCTTTAAGAAAAGCGCAGCTAAAGGGGAGTTGGTCACTATTGCGAGCCAATTTTTTAGTGAGCGCACAGATGATTTAGCCCCTTTATATAGCCAATATGTGATAAATAACCGTGAAGATTATTACGAGTATTTTGAGTTTTTATTTGCAGGGCGCTTAAGTAGTGGCGATGTAAACCATCAAAACCGCTTTGTTATGCGCGATTTAGGGTTAACCGCTACCCGCGAAGGGCACAGCGAGAGCTTGTCGCGCTTTAATACACTCGCTGAGGCGCAATCTAATTACGTTTTAAATCGTTACCGTTTAGCATTTAAAAACATTGGCAAAACAGCCGGTAATACAAAAGATGAAACCTTGGATGACAAAGCCCCTTACACCGAGCTTGCGCATTTAGTATTAGCGCAACCGGCGCATGGCGCACAAGCGCACGACATTAAAAACAAACTGCTGGTTAGGCTGTACAAACAACTTAAAAATACCGATAGCGAACTTGCCTTTAGCCTACTTGAAGGCTGCACCGATTACGCCGAAGCACAAGAAATTCAAATAAGAGAGCAATACCGCCTAGGTAATAAAGCGTGGGTAAAAGCGCAGCTAGAGCAAATTATAGAAAACCCGCTCACCGACGATTTACTGTACTTTGCTGATGACTTTTTAATGCGTAAGTATAATAAACAAACGCGTTCGCGCTTAAGCACTATGCTAGCCGATACCCAATGTGTGCTTGAAATTGACGAAATTTACCGAGGCGATGTAGAGCAAGGCGTAAATGAGCATTACAGTGCAAAAGGGTTAACGGTTTTTAATACCGAAAACACCTTATGGCAAAGCTTGTTTGGCTTAGTATTTTGGCACGAGTTATTTATAGAGTCGCCTTACCCGCCGTGTAATGAATTTGATATTTATCCGCAAGTTTTACAGCTTGGTAATTTTTATGAAGCACAAAGCACGCAAATTGACGCACGTTTAAAAAGCTGTAGCACTAATCATGCGCTGCTTAATTTGGTATGTAAGCATGCCGCGCAGTATTTTGAGCAGCCCAATGGTTTATTTAGATGGCGCAGCAATTTATTAGAGCCACTAGAGGCACTTATTTTAAACAGCCCGCTTGAAGCGTTAATTGCGCACTTAACGGCTATGAGCAAACACTATTTACAGTTAAAAGATGGTTACCCCGACTTAATGGTTATTAATAATGGCCAAGTACATTTTGAAGAGGTAAAAGCCCCAGGCGATAAACTTAGGCGCAACCAATTAACCACCATTGATAATTTAAAAAATGTAGGTTTTACAGTACATATTGCTGCAGTTAAGTGGTTTGTAGACCCTAACCGTATTTACAGCGTGGTTGATATAGAAACCACGGGTGGCTTAAAAGGCGGTAACCGTATTACCGAAATAGGCGTAGTTAAAGTGCAGCACGGTAAAGTGATTGATACCTGGACGACTCTTATTAATCCGCAGCGCCATATCCCAAGCTTTATTACTAAATTGACCGGCATAAGCGATGGTATGGTTTACAACGCGCCTGTATTTGCCGATATAGCACAGCCACTACTAGATAAACTTGCAGGCAGTATTTTTGTAGCCCATAACGTAAACTTTGATTACGGTTTTATAAAAAAAGAATGCGAGGTTGCAGGGCACTTTTTTAAAATGCCAAAAATGTGCACCGTGGTTGAATCGCGCAGAGCGTTTAAAGGGCTAAAGTCGTATTCGCTTGGTAACCTTAGCGCGCATTTTAATTTAAACTTAACCAGCCATCACCGCGCATTGGCCGATGCTACCGCCACTGCCGAGCTGTTATTGCTGATCCAAAACAGTGAAACGCTAACGCAGTAAACGAGTAATTTATATTTAAGGGTATGAAACTTAAGTAATTAAGTAACGTTATTATAATTTTTTATTTATTTTTGGAATAAAGTGTTTTTGTAAATCGTCTTCTTTATGTCAATCCGACAAACTAGAGGACAAAACAATGACTAAATTAAATAAAATTGTAAGCGTAATGATGTTAAGCGGTGTGTGTACTTTTACAGGTGCAGTGCATGCCGCTGATATTAAACTATCTCAGTCAACGTCGGCGCAGCAACAAACATCTACATCTATTACGCTTTCACAAAATGGTTTAACAGCCCGTGGTAGCAACGAGTCAAACGTATCTAACGATACACAAGTAACGGCTGATGACTCGCAAAACACAGATTCAACGGCAAATAATACACAAACTCCAGCGCAAGAAAGCAGTGAGGCCGCAGAGCCTGCAAATACATTAGTTGCATCTGCCAGATCATCTTTAAATAATGCATTAAATGCATCGGCCTCGTCTTTAAATAACTCAAGCAATACCACAGTCAATACAGCGCTTGATGCAACAACGCAGTTAACCTCATCGGCGGGTAATTTAACAACCGCTGTGAGCCAGTCGTCATTACTTTCTGTTACCTCTGAACAAGGCGCTCAGCCAGACACCACAGATACACCAGCCGATGCCTCTTTACTTTCAAATGTGGGCAGCGCTACCGATTTGGTTACACAAGCTGATGCAACAAATGCGCTTAATGTCGGTGAGCTTACAAACCAATTAGCAATTACTAATACGGCTGCAAACTCAGTGAGCTCTGCACTGCAAATGGGTGATGCAATTAATACCAGTAATGAAGTAGTAAGCAGTGTTCAGCAATCTTTAATTGCCAGTGTGCAAGACAGTACGGTTAGTAGTTTACAAAGCACGGTACAGCAAAGTGTTAGCGGGCAGGTGAGTGCAGCGGTTACTGATCAAATTAGTAACGATGTAGCACTTAGCACCGCAAGTGAAGTAGTAACCAACATTACTAACGATTTAGACCTAGGCCTTTAATACGCCAAGTGCTTGCACAAATGCCGAATGGGGAAACCTATTCGGCCTGTTGGAGAATAAATATGAAAGCAGTTATAACCGCCACATTGTGTGTTTTTAGTGCCCAAGCGGTGCTTGCACAAACCAACCACGTTAAAACAGCTGAGCAAAATAAGCCCTTTAAAAGTAGCTTTGAGCTAAATGCAGATGCTGAAGTTGGGATATTAAGTAACTCGGCGCTCTCTGTTCAAGAGCTCGACGATATTTCGTCGCAAAGCGACAGCGGCATAAAAACCGCAGCCGGTGTTAATGCAAAATGGCAAGTAACCAAAAGCGCTAAATTAACCTCAAGCTATAAGTTTGAACAACAAGACTACGATGAGTTTGATCAATACGATTTAGACCTGCATCAATATGGTTTAGATGGCAGCTACAGCTTTAATAGCCATGAGGTAGGGGTTCGTTACGATGGTGCAAAAGCAAATGTAGATGGCGATACATTTTTACATTTTAATCAAGCCAGCGCCTACTATGGCCATTTTTTAAACCCGCATACGTATTTGCGTATGAGTGTAAAAACCAAAGCTAAACGTTTTGCTACTGCAAAAGCACGTAATGCCGACGGCGTAGGTGGCGATGTAGCGCTTTATCATTTTATAAATAACGGCCAAACCATGCTAATGGCAGCGCTAAGTGCTGATAAAGAAAATGCCGACGACAACCAATACGACTTTAACGGCTACGGTTTTACTACTAAAGTTACGCACAAATTTACGTCCTTTAATTTAGCGAATAAAGTGGGCGCAGGCTGGCGTTATCAAAATAAAGATTACGATGAGCAAACAACGGATGATTTTTTTGAGCAAATACCGTCGCGAGATGAGCACCGAAATGTCGTTAATGCGTTTTATAATCTAGCTGTGTTTGAGCACGTAACATTTATAGCCGAGGCTGAATATGGCGATTATCAATCAATGCTTAGTAGCAATACCTATACGCAATCGGTTTTATCGGCGTCAGTTAAAGTGCACTTTTAGGTGGGTAAATGGCGCCATAACCAAAGGTGGTGTCTTTGCCTTGCTCGCCTAAGTCGATGGCAAGCGATGTAAGCTCGTTAAGTGCTTTGGTTTTATTATTACCATGCTTTAACAATAAACAACTTAATGCCGCGCTTACCTGCGGCGCCGCCATTGACGTACCCGACTCCCTCCCAAATTTTCCATTGCCTTGGCTTGTAACAACATTTACACCAAGGGCTGCAAAGTCTATGTAATCGCCTTTATTTGACCATCTATAAATTTGGTTATTTGCATCAATAGCACTTACCGCTATCACGCCTTTATACGCACCTGGGAATAACGGCTGCGACGCCGGCCCTTGGTTACCTGCAGCAGCTACAATTAACACGTTTTGTTTTATTGCGGCAGTAATACTTGCTTCTAAAACTGCGTTATTTGGCCCTGTTAGGCTCATATTAATTACGGGTATTTTATTACTAACTAGCCAGTTAAGTGCTTCTACTATGGCAAATAATGTAGCCCCTTGTGCATATTCAGATTGCCTATAAAACACCTCTGCACTGTAAAGCTTGGCACTGCCTAAAAGCGGGCTAAGTTTTACGCCTTTACCTGTAATTAGCCCTGCAATGGCGGTGCCGTGTAAATTTGGCGAGCTTAACCCTTGTGGTAAAAAGCTTTGCGTAGTGATATTTGCACCTTCAAAAGCACTGTGTTTGGTATTAATGGCGCTGTCGATCATGCCAATTTTTACGCTTTGTGTGCAGTAGGGGGCAATAGAGTTATTTGGTGTTACTTTTTCGGTAGGCTCGCCAATTTGCGCCTGGTATATGTGGTTTCGGTCAAGTATTGCAGACTCATCTAAGTTAAGTGCTTTTAATAACTCACTTTTAGAATTAACACCTTGGGGCACGTTAAAGCGCACTAAGCTCATGTTAAGTGCGTTGTAATTTTTTACCGATACAATGGTTACATTTTGCTGTTTTAGGGTATTAAGTTGTTGGCTATTTGCCATTAATAACCATTGGCGCTCTATTGCTCTAAAGCCGTTTTCTAGCTCTACTTCAACAAATGCGGTGTTTTGGCTATTTATATTAATGTTAAGCACATTGGGTAAGCTGCTAATTGGCTCACTCATTTGCGCTTTTAGTTCATCAATCGAAACTTGTGGTACAGGCACCGGAAGCGGCAGGCGTTGTGCGCGCTCTATAGTTTGCTCAATACGCTGCTCTATTGGGTTAAGCTGCCCAAGCACTTGATCGACTCTCACTATATTGGCTGAGCTCGTTGCGCTAAATATGCAAAGCGAAGTGGCTATTATGTGTTTAACGCGTGTGTTTTTAATATTCATAGTGGGTTACTTCTATTAAATTTATCATGCTTGTAGTTAACGTTTAACACATAGAAATATTTCATTATTCAAATTATTTTGATTATTTGGGAATAAATGTTTTTTTGAATCGTCTTCTTTATAAAAGGGGTAAAAATCAATGAACGAAACTCTAAAAACCTTATTGCCCATGCTTAGGCGTTTTGCCTATTCGCTAACGGGTAGTAAAGCAGATGCAGACGATGTAGTGCAAATAACAATTGAAAAACTATTAGTAAAAGGCATTCCGGATGACGTTGAGCCTGCTAAATGGGCGTTTAAAATTTGCCGCAATGTGTGGATAGACGAATACCGCTCACGCAAGGTAAGGCAAAATACGGCCCAGGCCGATGTTTTACCAGAGCCAATTACAAGTAATGAGCACCAAACACTCGAAAACAAACAAATGCTTAAAAATGTAAATACAGCACTTGGGCAATTACCCGAAGAGCAACGCGCCATTGTATCGCTGGTGGCAGTGCAGGGCATGGCCTATAAAGAAGTAGCACATACACTCGATATACCTATAGGCAGTGTAATGAGTAAATTATCGCGAGCACGCAGTACACTTTATAATTTAATAAAACCCGACTTTAAAAAGGAGCAAGTATGAACATTAACGACGAAACACTTAGCGCCTTTTTAGACTCAGAGCTAAGCGAGCACGAAATGGAGCAAGTGCGCAAAGCCCTTGAAACCGATGATGAACTAGTAATGCGACTTGCAGAGCTAAGCGAAGTAGACATGCGAGTAAAAGAGCACGCAACAAGTATTGATGACGCACCCCTTAGTGACTCATTAGCTAAAACGGTTGCAAAGCTTGATACAGCAACGGCAAAAAATACGTTAAATAGCAATGTAGTAACGTTAACGCCTTGGCAAAGGGTTAAGCAGTCGGCTAATAAAAGCTTAGCAATAGCTGCAAGCGTTGCCGTGGTATTTGGTATTGCAATGACTAGTTATTTACAACCCAATGAGTCGCAAAATTTAGTAGCCAGTAACATAGCAGCAGCACTTAATACACAGCTAAGTAGTGGTGAGTATAAGCAAAGTGATGGCTCAGTATTTAGCGCGCAGCTTAGTTTTAAAAATCAGCAAGGTGAGCTTTGTAGGCAGTATGCGCTAAGCTCAAACAATACCACGCAAACAAGCATTGCTTGTAAAGCGCAAAGCGGTTGGCAAATTAAAGCGCAAACAGCCGCGCAGCAAAGTGATAATGGCGCGCAATATCAAACGGCGTCTAGTAACAGTGAGTTAGATGCTGTTATAGATAGCATGATCAACGGCGCACCACTAGATAGAGCGCAAGAGCAGCAAGCAATTAGTGCAAAGTGGCAGTTAAACCAATAATAGTTTTTATAAAACGAGGTGAATGATGAAAACATCTATTTTAATTATCAGTATTTTACTTATGGCGGGTTGCGCATCTAAACCCGACTACCGCCCAGCTAATAATGGCTCACAAGGTTATAGCGAGCAAAAAATTAGCGACGATCAATACCGCGTCGAGTTTAAAAGCGTGTCAAACAACGTAGCCGATGCAGGTGACTATGCATTGTTACGCGCGGCTGAGCTTACCCAAGCGCAAGGCTACGACTGGTTTGTTGTAACAAATAAAGAAACCTTTGTTGAGTCTAAATCGCAAGCGCCCGCGTCATCTATTAGTGCATCACACAGCCAACAATATGAGCGAAACTGCGGTTTATTAACCTGCGAAACACGCGTACGCCCGAGCAATAGCGTAGGCGTACAAGTGAGCAACAATGATAAACGCAAAGAAGTACACACCCTGATTGACATTAAAATGGGCAAAGGCATTAAACCCAGCGACAACAGCTATAGCGCACAAGACTTAATTGAAAACTTAAGCAAAAAGACACAAAACTAATTATGAGAATAGTTATTAGCTGTTGCTATTTTACATGTAATTATATTTCAGCCATACGCTTTAACTTTTAGTGACAGTGGGCACTTAATTATTAGTCGGTTAGGTGCCTACTTTAAATGTGATTACCCCTCCTTGGACTTCGAAGTCTTTTAATCTGTATTTTCTCTACCATACTTCTTTCTTTGGTTGTTATTGTTAAATTAAACAGATCAAACCAGTGCTTTAAAGAATAAACTTGTAAAATAACTTTATAATTTTAAAGGGTTTATTTTTGTTTAAATACGCTGCTTCGTTTTTAGTGTTATGAACATGTAAAACTTTTACATAATCTTTATTGCATTCGAATGCAAAAAGCGATAGTTTTTATAAGTCGAAAAAATAGGCATTTAAATCGCGCTTTTAATCATTATAAATACTTAAAATTCGGTTGCGGGTTATTTAGCCCTTAAATGCTTAATAAAATAACTTATATCAACAGGTGGAGAATTAATCTCATGGCCGCACATATTTTACGTAAAACACTTATTTTTGCTGCAGTAAACACGGCGATATTGGGCTCAGCCTCGGTATACTCGCAAGAGGCAAAGTTAAACCCTAACAAAGAGTTGGAGGTTATTTCGGTTACCTCTACCAAGCGTGTTAAAAGTATTCAATCAGTGCCGTTGGCTGTGACCGCTGTATCTGCTAAAGATTTACTAGAAAATGGCGTTACTGATATCTTAAACCTTGATAGCTTAGCGCCAGGGTTAAAGTCGGGTGTGTCGGGCAGTGATGCTCGCCCTGCTATGCGCGGTGCTAGAACAGAGCAAGTAGAGGCTAACGATGTTGCCATCGCGTTTTATTCTAACGGTGTTTATCGTCCTCGTCACGGGCAGGCGCTTGCTGGGTTTGTTGATTTAGAGCGTGTTGAAGTATTACGCGGGCCACAAGGTACATTGTTTGGTCGTAACTCATTTGGTGGTGCGATTGATGTTATAGCTAAAAAACCAGAGCTAGATATTACCGAAGGCGGTATGGCCGTTACATTTGGTAATTATGGTCATTTACGTGGTGAGGGCTTTTTTAATGCAGCGCTTACTGATGACACTGCGGTGCGATTTACTGGCGTTCGAGAAATAAGAGATCCCTACGTTGAAAATACATTTAATGAAGATGCAGGCTTAAAAGATGCTGATATGTATTTTTTACGTGGCCAAGTTTTTACTGAAATTAACGACGATATAAATTTAAATGTAAAAATAGAAACGTGGCAGGATGAATCAAATGGCGGCGGTGCTTTTGGCTACCATATTTTAGGCGTTCCTATAAACCCTGCAACGGGTAAAACAAGTTTGTCGGCACCATTAACTGAGCGAATTGGTCGTGACGATGTGTGTGGCAGTAATTGTGGCCGCTTTGGTGCAGGTTTAGATAACGCTGCAACACCAGGGCTTGATACAGCACAGGCGGTATCGTCAGACCCATTTACTCAGCAGTTTGACTATAAACCATCGCGTGATGTAAGTGATGTAAGCATTAGTGCAGAGCTTAACTGGTCATTAGAGTCGGTAGATTTGAAAGTGATTGCAGCCTCAATGGATTACGAAGAAACGCGCCTTACTGATGGTGATTTTTCGACTTATGCAACCACGGTTGATGGCAATGCGATTGAATCAAAAACAAACTCGTTAGAAGTGCAGGTTAGCTCAACGTATGAAAGCGACTTTGAATGGGTAGCGGGTATTTATTTGCTCTCAGAAGATTTAGACAACGCATTTTTAAATGGCAGTTATGGCGCTGTGGTTGATAATGTGCCAGATACAACGCAACCCCAAGAATTTCAGTACGCGTCGTGGTTAAATCAAATTCAGTTAGAAACAAGATCAGCTGCGGCCTACTTTCAAGGTAATTACACATTTAATGATGATACACGCGGTATAGCCGGCATTAGGTATACAAATGACAGCCGTGAGTGGGATATTTACGGCCAAAACCCAGATAACTTAAGCACACTCGATTTTTCTGTACTTGAGGTTGATAACGCAGACGATGATTGGAGTAAAGTAACGTGGAAGCTAGGTCTTGAGCACGATTTAGCAAGTTCTCAACTGCTTTATGCTACCGTTTCTACGGGCTTTTTAGCGGGTAACGCACAGGGCGCTTTTAATGGCGAAGATAGCTACGATGAGCAAACAGTAACGGCTTACGAGCTTGGTTTTAAAAGCATGCTGCTTGATAATTCATTAAGATTTAACGCTTCTTTATATTACAACCAGTACGAGGACCTACTTTCTACTCGTTTTCAAAACGTGGGTGGTACGGCGGTGTCGTTTTTTGGTAATGCCGGGGAAATTGATGCTGCAGGTCTTGAGTTAGAAATTGATTGGCAGGCAAGTGATGCATTGCGCCTAGGGGCACGCGCCGCGTTTACAGATTCAACGTATGGCGACTTTGTTACGCCAAATGTATTTGAAGAGGGTGGAGAGACCATTAATGGCGTAGATAACTTACTGCAACTAGATGGTAATGACGTGCAGCTAAGCCCTAAATACAATATTACACTATTGGCCAGTTATGAGTTTGATTTAGGTGATAAAGGCCGCGTTGTGCCTGCTACCAGTATTCAATTATCGGATTCGTATACAACCAACGATTTGCCTTTTTCATTTGGTACTCAAGAAAGTTACCAAAAGTACGATGCTAGCCTTGCATGGTATTCGGCAGATAATGAGTGGTCTGTACGTGCGTATGTTCAAAACGCAGGAGATGAGCTTATACTACTTAGGACAGTCCGCTTTGGTGGTAATGTGGCTGCGGCCGATTATGCTAATCCTCGCACTTATGGTGTAAGGGTAGGCTATAACTTTTAGGCATTTTTCAATAATGTATTTTAAGGGTTAAGTAAAAGTGTAAGTTTGTGCATTTTGCTAAAATATAGCATTGAAATTTTAAATTAAACAATCGCTTACATAGAGCCAGTAATAAATTATTACTGGCTTTTTTGTGTTTCGAAATCACTTTATTTTCATTTTAATATATTGTTTTATTTAGGTTAATTTCGATAAGGTTATTATTCGAGCAAAAAGTTGTTGATCTTTTTGACTTCGAAGTCTATTTTAGATCCATGCATTTTCAATTGATACAACTTGTTTACTGTAATAATTGAAAATGTAGGTTTGGGGAGAACTAAATACGTTTTATACTGGGGAGAATAACTATAATGAAAGCTAAATTTACACGGACTCTCGTTCACTTTGCTGTAACCACCGCTATTGCAGCAACCACAATGAACGCACACGCTGCGCAAGAGCCAGAACAAGCACAAGCGCAAGAACAAACCGCAGAGCCCGCGATAGAGCGTATAGCGGTAACGGCAAACCGTCGCTCACAAGACCTACAGGAAGTATCATCATCAATAACAGCATTAGGGGAAGGGGACATTGCCCGTGCTGGTATTATTGATGTTACGGGTCTTGAACAAGTGGTACCAGGCTTACGTATGGGCTCTTCGGGTGGTGAAGTTAGACCCGCTATGCGCGGCGCTCGCACCAACGAAGTAGGTGTAGCAGGCACCGGTATTGCTGAGCAAATTGTAGGTATATTTCAAGATGGTATTTATGTGCCGACTACCTCATCGGGCTTAGGCGCGCTGGTGGATGTTCAACGCATTGAGGTATTACGCGGGCCGCAAGGTACGTTATATGGCCGAAACACGTTTGCGGGCAGTATTAATATTATTACTAATCAACCTGTTTTTGACGATTTACTGGGGAGTATAAAAGTTGAAACAGGCAGCTATAACCGCAGCGCTTATGAAGGAATTATAAATATTCCAGTAAGCGACACCGTGGCAACCCGTTTTGTAGTGGCCTCTGATCGTCACGATGGTTATATCAATAATTTAGTTGTTCCAGGCCCTTCAGATGACTTGCGCGAGAAAAACCAGTTTTATATGCGTAACGTTACTAAGTGGGAGCCAAACGAAAAGTTTAATGCCACAGTACGCTTTGATTACTCGCGTAAAGACTCAAACTCAGAAGCTATTTGGGGTTACCAACAAATAGCGGGCTACCAAATTGAAGAAACCTCGCCGGGGTCGGGTGTATTTAACACTACGCCTACAATAACCGAGGGGCATATTTATCAGCCAAGTGATGCGCAGCACGAAGACCTTGGCCCGTACGATGTTTACCGCAATGGTTTTTCACTTGATAAGCAAGAAAGCTTTTCGACCACATTAGCACTTGAATGGTATACCGACTTTGCTGATATTAAATGGACCACGAACTACTCAACGCTTAGTGGTAAGCAATATTACGATAACGACTACAGCGACGGCGGTATTGATTTTGTAGGTGGTTTTGGCCGTGAGGATGACCAAAAAACACTCTCATCTGAGCTGCAGTTTTCATCTAACGATGAGGGTGATTTTTCGTGGATTGGTGGCCTTTACTACTTTGACCAAGAAGCAGATTGGAGCTGGTTATCGCATGCAGATACCACAGGCGATGGTGTGTCAGATTCTGTTGTAGTGCCTTCATGGGGGAACCCGGATTACGACCCGCATACGGCAAAATCTATTGCGGCGTATGGGCAATTACGCTACCAAGTAACAGAAGATTTGCGCGTGGTAGGTGGGTTGCGTGTAAACCAAGACGACAAAACATTTACCGGCGATACAATTCCTGATTGGGATGACTCAGCGCTACTTTATAAAGCGGCTGCCGAATACGACATTAATAACGATATTATGGTGTATGCAAGTGTAGCGACAGGCTACAGAACCGGTGGCGCAAACGACTCGCGCGTTGTAGCCCGCGGTGCTGACCCACTTTACGATAACGAAGATGTTATCTCTTATGAAATGGGTATGAAAAGCTATTTGCTTGATGGCGCAATGCGTTTAAATCTTTCGGTATTTATGAACGAATACGAAGATGTAAAAGCACAGTTATTTGCAACCTCATGTAACGATACGACCACTGGCGATACTGTTTTAGAGTGTGTTGCAGCAGGCACTGCTACCACCTTTGAATACTACGAAAACGGCGGCGATGTAGAAACTGTGGGCCTAGAAGCTGATATTCAATGGGTGCCAATTGATAACCTAACACTAACCGGTACTTTATCTCTGCTTGATAGCGAATTTGCTGATGGTTATGCGGTAGGTAATGAGCAGCTTCGCCCATTATTAGCATTAGGTAACTTAGAAGGTCGCCAAGATATAAACGACAGCTCTAGTCAGTTTAGTTTTGAAGGCTGGAGCCCCGCTATGGCGCCTGAGTACAGTGTTGGTTTTTCAGCTCGTTATGAGTTTAGCTTAGGGGGGGATTCGTACTTAGTACCGTACATTCAACTAAATTACTTAGACGATTACTACGCGTTTGATACGAACATTCCAGAGGTGCAAGTAGATGCGCACTTAATGGCTGATGCACGTTTAACTTGGTACATTAACGACAGTGTGCAAGTAGAAGCGTACGTTAAAAACATTGGTGATAAAGCGATTTTAACTCGTGGTGTAGTGCACTCACAAATTGTTGATGGCTTACCTGCAAACTCAGTACAAGCTAACTGGAACAATCCGCGTACGTGGGGCGCAAGCTTAAAATATCAGTTTTAAAATTTCCTAAAATGGCCACTACGGTCATTACTTTCAGCCAGCTATTTATTAGCTGGCTTTTTTTATTTTGAGCTTGTTAATTAGCTCCAGTTAGCTGCTATTTAACCTTACTATTGTATTTAACCCACCTTTACAGGTATTTATTAAGTGCGCTTTTATTGGCTTTAGATTGTAAGCTTTACCCCTCTAACCAGCCCTTCATTTAAGTTTGCTAAATGCATACGTGTATTTAAGCCATAAGTGCGTAACTTACAAAGTGGGGTGCTTGGCTGTTGGTTGTATACTCGGGCTTTAGTAAGGCGAGGCTGATACTTTATTTATTGCCTTTAACTATTTTAAAGCGTTATTTTTTAAATAAGTAATACCCACTCGCTT
The DNA here is from genome assembly GCF_002433295.1 of Pseudoalteromonas sp. UBA6610. Classification (NCBI taxonomy): domain Bacteria; kingdom Pseudomonadati; phylum Pseudomonadota; class Gammaproteobacteria; order Alteromonadales; family Pseudoalteromonadaceae; genus Pseudoalteromonas; species Pseudoalteromonas sp. UBA6610. The sequence continues at coordinate 18,206 of NZ_DJHW01000115.1, forward strand.
AATTAAGTGAGCTATTTTGAGTTATAAAAGCGAGTCATTAACAAGGTAAAAATTGATTAAGTATGATTACAGGTTGCTACAAAGGCCATCTATAAAAAAAGCGCTCAGTGAGCGCTTGAAGGGAAGTGGAAAAGGTGACCTTATAATGCAAACTGCTGGTTAAGTGCCAGCGTGTCGAATTGCATTACTTCGTGGGTTATTTGATTATCGCTGATGCTAATAACGCTAATTATTTGCTGACGTACACGTACGTTTTTAGCATTAAAGCTGCCATCGAGAGTCCAGCATAGCGTGGCTTGGTTTTGCGTACTGTCATACTCAACGGTTTCTAGCTGGGCATAGCGTCTGCTTAGCGATTGCGTAAAATCTAAGTGGCAATCAAGCAGCGCGCTAATAGGTTGTGGCTGTGTGTTACCTGCAAGTACAGCCGTAGCGCTTGGAGTATAAAGGGTTTCAAACTGAGCCAGGTTGTTAGTTTGCCAAATTTGCCACCAGTTATCTAAAGTACGAGCAGTGTGAGAGGGCAGCTCGCAAATAGCGCTGGGGGTTGCATGAAAAGTAGTAGGGTGCAGCTGGTTATCTAAATCGCTAACAATAATCGGGTCACTTTTTGGTAGTTTAGGAATAACCGAGCTGTTATTTACCGTTGTATTTACATACTCGTTATTGGCTAACGACAACGTATCAACCACACATTTTACTGACTTAATAAAAGTCCCGTTGTGTTTTATTACAAACGTTAAACGCACTGGATTTTTAAGCTTTTTAGGCTGTAAAACCAGCTGTAGGGTTTCACGTTCTGCGCCTACACTATGAGTGTGCGATACACACTCAGACACACCATATTGAGCTAAAAAGCTAAGCCACAAAGGCTGCGCCTGCAAAGCACCCATGGCGGTAAAGTGGTGCTGCTGCCAACGGCTACTGCGAAGCAACTTGCTGCTTAGACTTTCAATGTCGGCTTTAGTGTATAAATCGATAATAGCGTTGATCATGCATTTTCCTCCCACTGTGATTTGTTGACTAATGCATGTGCTTTAAATAAGTTTGCATAAAGTGCTACTTCATCAAAAACGGTGATCTCTTCGATGATTTTTTTGTTTTTAATACGCAAATGCGATGCGCCTAAAATAAAGTAAGGCTGCTGTTTAAGCTCACTTAGCTCGCTATTTTGCGGATTAAAGTGGCCTGCTAGCGACCAACGTATCGCTACATCAGTCGTGGTTTCGTCAAATGGGGTAATAGCTATATGATCAATCGTTAATTTGGCGTCGGGGCAGGTTGCAAAAAATTGTATAAATACGCCATTAATTTGTGCAAGTCCGGTGGCCATTCTGCCGCTAGGCCATTGTTGTGTTGCCGTTAAACTGTAAAATTCGTGTACTTTAGCAAACTGTTTTTGATTAAATAGCGTGTCTAACCAAGTGTGGGCAAATGCCGCAAGCTCACCCTCTACAATGGGCGTACTTGCTACGCGGTGATCTATGGCAATTACACGGTTAAATTCATCGTTTAGCCACTGCGTGTGTTTTTCTTTACTCGGAATGTTTGCCATGTGTTTGGCTACATTAATAATGTTTAAGCCAAGCTGCTTAACTAAAAAGCCGTTGTCGCGCACTAGCCACTCTTTAACTATTTTGTTTTCAAAGCATACGCAGTCGGCAATGGTTGTAACACGGCCTGTTTTATGTGTTGCTGGGCCAAACTCAGAGTTACCCGTGTTGGTCATTACACTGCTAATTAAATGTGATGAGTAATAGTGCTCGTTGGCTTCTTCTGAAAACACCACGTTTTCGCCAATTAGGCTTCTGTCGGGGAAGGCGGCAATAGTTTTAAGGGTGCCTTGAATAACATCTTCTATGTTTTCGCCATAGGCGCCAAGGGTAAAAACAGGGCATACATCGGCGTAATAGCGATAGCATAAGCCAATGTTTTTTTGCTCCCAAATACGGTGCGTTATGCGCAAAATGTAATCAACAATATCTACAAATTCGTCATCAAAACCGATTAAAGGCTGTTGTTTGTTACCTTGCGGGTTTAACACGCTCGATAACGGCAGCCAGTAAGGTTGGGTCATATTATTGTGTTTGTTCATGCTCACCTCTTAATTAGCTGCGGCTATTTTGCGTTGCATTTGCTCAAAAATATCAATGCCCATTCCATTTAATAAATGAGGGATATCAATAGCGACCCAGTTTTCTTTTAATATGCCGTTTTCGCAGCGCCAAAAGTCCATGACACGTGGGAACAGCTTATTGCCAGAAGGCGGTAAACCTAACCAGTCTTCACCGGTATGGGTGCCATACATGTGAGGCCAGCCGCCGGTAGCAACAAAGTTATCGTGACTTACTAAACACAGTGTTTTATTAATACCGCGATCTGGAAAGCCTTTTAAAAACGGCCCTTGATGGTGCTCTCTAAAGCCGCTAATTCCGCGGGTTGTACCAATGCCTGCTGGGCCATACCAAATAAAATCTGGGTGCCAGTATTTTTCTAAATTAATGCTGTATAAGTCTTTACCGTCATAGCGGCCAAGCTCTGTGAGCATATCAACTACAAGTTGCTCGTTGGTTTTGCTAAGCGTTTCGTTTTTATCACCTGTTGGTACGCCATCAAGTGTGGTGGGGGGCATAACTAAACCTGGGTAACCTAAGCTTGGGCGTAATGGGTTTACGCCTACTTGGTTCATTACATCAATTAAATCTAAAAATGTGTAAACATTAACCACTTGGTTGTTTTCTATTTGCGCCATTTCGCTGTAGCGAATAAACACACTTTTGCCGCTGGCAGGAATACCCAATAAAGGCTGTGTAAATGTGCCGGTAAAATACCCTGTTGCACACACCCATTGCTCACCTTTGTATTCGCCCTGGATAGAGATAAACGGTTTGCGCTCTATGTCAGGTAAAGAATGTTTAAGTACGCCAAAGTAGTCATTAATCACATTTTGCTTTGTGCTAATAGGCTCAAAAGGGTGGCTTACCTGCCATTGAACGGAGTCTGCAAGCAATGCTTGATTTGGCAATTCTGCAGCGCTGAAGTTTTCGAAAAGTTGTTCTAAAATATTCATTTATTTCACCTTACACAAAATATTCAAATAACATGAGAGAGGCAAAGCTCAGTACAAAAAAGCCAAGTAACCAGTAATTGATTGAGTCAAACTTACCCGGAATTAAGTACCAGCCGTTTTCTTTTTCTGGACGTTTTTCATTTTTAAATGCTTTTAACTGACCTTTAATGGTGTATTCGTTGTAATCCTCTTGATAGCCATCAAATGCAATACTTAACGCAATGCTAAATACAAGGCAGGTTATTGCCCCTATGGCGCAGTACCATGGCCATGCAATGTCGGTAAAAAGTGCGCACACAGCAACGGTAATAAACGACACTAAGGTGCCTATTAATAAGCCTTTTTCGGTGGTGTGCTTAGAGAAAAACCCAAGGGCAAACATGCCAAGCTGAGCACCTACAAAGTACGAGCCTACTTTAGTGAGTATTTCTAAAATTGAGCCTTCGCTGTATAGGTGATACATAATGGCCGGAATAATAATGATCACCGCCCAACCTAGCGTAAATAAGCGAGTAACATTTAAATAGTGAGCGTCGTTTTTTTCAGGCGCAAAGTACTTTTTATAAAAATCGATAGTACTTATGGTTGAAAGTGAGTTAAGTGCTGAGTCGAGGCTCGACATAGATGCTGCCATTACCGCCGCGGCAATAATGCCCATTAACCCCGGTAAGCCATAATCAGCTGCAAACTGTAAAATAATTAAGTTGTCGTTTTCAAAAGTGCGCCCGCCGTAGTAGCTATAAAACAGCACGCCCATAAATATAAAAAACAAGTAAATAAAGAACGCGATAAAGCCCATTAGTAAGTAGGATTTTTTAGCATCGCCAATATTTTTAGCGGCAAGGGTGCGTTGCACCATCATTTGGTTAGTGCCATACACCGTAATGTGATATAGCGACATAGCCAGCACGCCAGACCACACGGTAGTTACTTGGGTAAAGTCGAGCGAGAAATTAAGTGGGTCTAATTTACCTTGGCTTTTTAGCTCGCTCAGTGTTGAGCTAAATGAACCATCCATAGAGGTGATAAGGGCATACATAATAATACCAGCCCCTATAAATAAGATGGCTGACTGAATTACATCGGTCCATATAACGGCGGTTATGCCACCTAGCATGGTATAAATAAGGGCGATTATGGTAACTAAAAATATCGCAGTTATAACATTTATATCGATAATAAAGGCCAACACTAAGGAGGTTGCATACAGCACTGCGGCTGAACCCATAGTTTGCGATATTAACCAAATAGTAGAGATAAGTAAGCGGGCCTTTTTACCAAAGCGGCGCTCTTGGTATTCGTAAATAGAGGCCACACCCGCATTGTAAAAAAACGGAAAAAACAAACACACCACCGCCACAATAACCAGTGGGTAGTTAAGGTGTATGGCAATAACCGAGAGTCCCTCTTTGTAAGACCACGCTGGCGCACCTAAAAAGGTGAGCGCACTTACATAAGTAGCAACAACCGATATACCAATAGCCCACCAAGGTGTTGTTTTTCGACCTATGTAAAAGTCGTTAGCACTACTGATCTTTTTACTAATTACAAACCCAAGTATTAGGTTGGCAATTATGTACCCGATGAGAATGCTCCAATTCAACAATCCAAAATCATTCATAATTAATCCTGTTAGATTAGGTTTTACGGGCTTGAGAGCCTATTTGTATTTTTTATTTTGAATCATCATGAATCACTTTGACTTCGAAGTCAATTCTCATTAGTATTATTTTAAAGCAATTTATAACTTACTATTCACAGGCTTTTAATTACTCTTTAAATGCAATACATTTTGTTAAAGTGTGTTTAACGGCGGTTTGAAGACATTAATTTGACTGCGCAAACAATGAGGAATAATCATGGCAGATATATTTAAAGATAAACAACTAGTTCGTCAATTTCATACTGCATTAGAAAAAGCACAAGGCAATGATTTACAAGCCGTATTTAATGAGTTTATGGCCAACGAATACAGCTTTAAAGGGGTGCATCCGTTTAATGAGCTTGAGTGTGCTAATGATGTAATTGCCCAAGTTTGGCAGCCATTATTTAGCTCGTTTAGTGCGCTGCAGCGCCGTGAGGATATTTTTATTGCAGGGCAAAGCGAAGCCGACGGTGGCCAGTGGGTGATGAGCATGGGCCATTTTATGGGCTTATTTGATAAAGATTGGCTAGGTATTGCGCCAACCCATAAGCTTGCCACTTTGCGCTATGCCGAATTTAACTGTGTTAAAGACGGAAAAATAATTCAGACCGGCTTTTTTGTCGATATTATTGGCCTTATGATGCAAGTAGGTTTAAACCCGCTGCCGCTCTCTACTGGGCAATATTTTACGTACCCTGGGCCGCGTACGCACGATGGTATTCGTTTGGGTAAAAGTAGCGATGAGCAAAGCGAAAAAACAATGGCGCTGGTAAATCAAATGATTGATAACCTAACCGCGCTTAATAAAAGTGGCGTTGATACGTGCCCGCCCGAAGTGCTTGGTAAAACCTGGGATGAAAACATGGTGTGGTATGGCCCAGCAGGCATTGGCGCAACTTACACAATTAAGCGTTATCAGCAGCAGCACATGTATCCGTTTAGAGAAGGGTTAACGGGTAAAGTATTTAACGGCCATATTTGCCGTTTTGCTGAAGATGAGTTTGCCTGCTTTTTTGGCTGGCCTAACTTAACTAACACGGCCATTGGGGGCTTTTTAGGCCTACCAGGTGCTAATACCCCAGCAGATATGCGCGTGGTGGATGTGTATCACCGCGAGGGTGATAAACTGGTAGAAAACTGGGTCATTATTGATATTCCTTATTGGTTAAAACAACAAGGTCTAGATATTTTAAAGCGCACGCAAAGTATTGCGAACCCTGGCGCATAGTCTATTTAAGTAATAAAAAAGCTCTGTTTAACAGAGCTTTTTTTGTTTATACGCCCTAGGGCGCAAAGTTTAAATAGCGCGCTTTGGTAAGCTCTTTCATGCGTGCGAATACATCTACCCCAATTTGATGGTAGACATCAAGAATATCTATTAATACCCAGTTTTCGCGAATTAAGTTATTCTCGGCGCGCCAAAAGTCGAGACTACGCATGGTTATTTGCTGATTTGCGGGCGCAATACCTAACCAACCATCATTACTAATAGTCATGCTCATACCCGGCCATGCGGTAAAGCCAACATAGTTTTCATCGGCAAATAAATAGCCTTTACTTGCATCACCTACTCGGTTTGGGAGGGCATTTAAAAACGGAATTTGATGCCAGTTTCTAAACCCTTTTATACCTCGTGCAGTGCCTATGGTACTTGGCCCATACCAGCTACAGTGCGGGTGCCAAAATTGCTCAAGCTTCATGGCCTCTATACCGCCTTTGGCATAAAAACCAAGGTGCTCACACATGTCGCCCACAAGTTTTAAGCTTTGTGCTGCGTACTCTTCATTGTAATCGTTTGTGATTAATCCATCTTGCGTTGCAGGGCCTGGTACATGCCACTCTTTACCTAAGCTTACCGAAAGCGGCCATACTTTAGCTTGCATCATTACTTCGGGAATATCCCAAATAGCTTGTACTTCTACCACTTTGTTATTTTTAATACGGTAAAATTCATGAAAACGCATGCTAACTTGGTGCCCAGTAGGGGGGATATCTAACCATGGCTTTTCAAACGAACCGGTATAATAACCGCAACAACCTACCCAGTCTGAGTCGTTAATTGAGCTACCTGCCATAACGATTGTATCGCGGCGCTCTAAGCCTACAAATGCCTCGCTAAGCGGTAAATAAACTTGCTCAATAAGTGCATTAGGGCTGGCAAGTGTTTCAAACGGGTAACACAGCTGAATGAGCGCGTCATCGCTAAACACGGTATTAATTTGTGTATGCAAGGCGTTTATATCAAAGTTATACAGAGCCTGTCTAAAGTCGTGTATTAACGCTTTATTTTTATTATGAATGTTCATTGTTTTGGGCTCCTGTTGCTGTTTCAAATTGCTCTCGCAATTGCTTAGCGCCACTTAATAAAAAGCTGTGATCTGAGCCTAATAAATAAAAGCTCACGCCTAATGATTGCCAATGGCTCAGCTCGCTCAAATTACCTACAAACATGCCACAGCATTTATTATATTTAGCCGCTGCCTTGGCTATTTTAGTAACTGCCTCAAGTACAGTAGGGGCACTTGGGTTTGTTTCGCCAAGGGAAATAGTTAAATCCATACGGCCTATAAAAATGCAGTCTATTTCATCTATTTGGCACAGTTGCTCTATGTTATCCAGTGCATCGGCATCTTCTATTTGCGCAATAATACAGGTTGATGACTTATTGCTTGCTAGATTATCGGTTAGGGCATGGGTTGTGTAACCAGCAAAGCGGCTTGAACCGGCATAGCCTCGGCCGTTATTGCCATAAAAGCAGTTTTTAATAATTGCTTTTGCTTGTTCGGGGGTTTTTATATGCGGCAGCACAAGGCCATCTGCGCCTATATCTAAGCTACTTAATAAAGTGGCGTGGTCTGTATTACTAACACGTATAAGCGTGGGCATATTTTTAGTACGTGCTGCCATTATGCAGCTATCTAAATCGCCTCTATCAAAGGGCGCATGCTCTGCATCAAGGCACAGAACATCAAGGTTAGTGTGAGCCAATACTTCTGTATTATGATAATGCGTGCTTTTAATAAAGGTACCTAGCAGTAGCTGTTTTGCATTTAACTTTTGCTTTAAATTCATGATAAAGACTCCAACCAGTCTAATAAAATTGTGTTTACCGTATTACTTCGCTCAAGCGGGGCAAAGTGAGCGCAATGGCCAAGCAGTACAAGGTCACTATTAGGCGCTGCTTCATGCATACTTTGCTGAACACTTGCCGGGCATAATGGGTCATGCTCGCCCCCAATAATGAGTAGCTTTTTTGTACTTTGCTTTATTACGCTTAACGTATCTTCGCGGGTGGCAAGTGCACTCAGCTGGGCGCTAAAGGCGTTAATACCCAGATCGTTTGCCATGCTAAGTACGGTCTCTTCATGGGCTTTATTTGGTTGGTAAAAGTAGTGCGGCAAAAAGTCACGTTTAAGCAGGGCTTCTAAACTGGTGCTTTTGGCGTGTTCAATTTGTTTGAGCCTAATTGCAGGGCGCTCAGGTTTATCGGCTAAATAATTGCTCGACATTAAACACAAGGAGGTAACTAGCTCAGGGTTTGATTTTAACAAAGCAAGCGCAACAATTCCGCCCATGGAAAAACCTATAAATGGGCCCGGCTCTTGTGCAATTTTTTTGCAAAGTTCTACCATTTGCAAAATGCTAGATTGCTCGGTTAAGGGTATTACACACGGTGTATAACTTGCATTTTGCAGTGCGTTAATTTGCGCTGCAAACATGCGGTCATTACATAGCGTACCAGGTAAAATATAAACAGGATTTTTGGCCACAAAAATTCCTTAATTTAACGTTTTTTAATAGAGTTCCCTTCAATTAATGAACCAGTAAATACCCGAACTTCTGCAGCCGCTTGAGGGTTTTCAATGCGCTCCATTAAAATATCAACAGCGGCTTTAGTAAGCTGTTTCATTGGCTGTTGTACTGTGGTTATCTGATAGTTGTACCACGAAGAGGCATTAATACCATCAAATCCTACAACCGACATGTCGTCGGGCACTTTAATGCAAAAGTTTTCTTTTAGTTCATCAATTACGCCAATTGCCATAGCGTCATTACTGCATATTATGGCATCGGGCTTGGGGTGTTTTTTTAACCATTTTTTAAGTGCGTCGCGTGCCGATTTATACCCATAATCACCATAAATAACCGGCGTGTCTTTAACGCCTAGGGTTTGTAAATAATTTTCGGCTATTTCTCTGCGCTCGTTTGCAACATCTGAGTCGGTAGGGCCGGAGATAATTAAATACGATTTATGGTTAGCTTCGTGTAATAAATCAATTAACTGTTTAATGCCTTTGTCGTGATTACAGCAAACGGTGTTTGCATTCGACTCAGGCACATGACGGTTATAAAGCACAATAGGCGTACTGTGTTTAGCAAATAAGTTTAAGCTTTTACTATCAAAGTGAGCAGCTAGGGCAATTACACCATCAACCTGAAAGGTCCATATGTTTTCGAGTAATTCATCTAGCTCTTCTGCGTTATCAAGTGTAAAGAGCAGCACACGTTTATTGTGCAGTGCCAGCTCTCTGTTTAGCTCAGAAAGCACCTCTGGGTAATTCAGGTTTGCTTGCGATGACAATATAACCGCAACCATACCCGATTGTTTGGTGATCAACATACGGGCAATAGCATTCGGGCGATAGCCCATTTCATTGGCCGTTGCGATTACTTTTTCACGGGTTTTTTTAGACACACTAAAACCGGGTCTAAAAACACGTGATACCGCCGATTGCGATACGCCCGCTACACGGGCAACATCGTATGAGGTGACTCTTTTTTGCTTCAAGATTTACTTCCTATATCGTCTTACACGAATGTCTGCTTGTTCTTTGTGGCCTGCGAACCCTTCTGCAGCACATAATCGTGAACAATACTCACCAACAACCACCGAGGCTTGCTCTGTTACTTGCTGAAAAGTACATGTTTTTATGAATTTTCCTACCCATAGTCCGCCAGTATAGCGCGCAGCTTTACCTGTGGGTAGTGTATGATTTGTACCAATGCATTTATCACCATACGAAACATTAGTTTGCGGACCTAAAAATAAAGCGCCAAAGTTTTGCATGTTCTCTTTAAAGTAATCGGTATTGCTGGTCATCACTTGCACGTGTTCAAACGCTAAGTCGTTGGCAACTTGCAGCATTTCTTCGTAGGTGTCACATACAATTACTTCACCGTGATCTTCCCATGCTACGCCTGCAATATCGGCGGTAGGTAAAATAGTAAGCTGCCTTTGCACCTCAGCGATTGTATCTTTAGCTAGTTGCTCTGAGTTGGTAAGTAAAATAGCCGGTGAAGTCGGGCCGTGCTCTGCTTGGCCGAGTAAATCTGCCGCACATAGCTCGCCATCTACACTGTCATCGGCAATAACGAGGGTTTCGGTAGGCCCTGCAAATAAATCAATACCAACACGGCCAAATAGCTGACGTTTTGCTTCGGCCACAAACGCGTTACCTGGGCCAACTATCATATCTACTGGCGCAATAGTTTGTGTACCAATTGCCATTGCAGCTACCGCTTGCACGCCGCCTAAACAATAAATTTCATCAGCTCCGGCCATATCCATCGCGACTACAATTTCAGGTGATGGCTTGCCATTAAACGGTGGAGCCATGGCTATTACGCGTTTAACACCCGCTACTTTAGCGGTTAATACGCTCATGTGCGCAGAGGCTAATAGCGGGTATTTACCACCAGGCACATAACAGCCTACGCTATCCATAGCGATATGTTTATGACCAAGGGTTACGCCCGGAAGAGTTTCTACCTCTACGTCTTTCATTGAGTCACGTTGTATTTGTGCAAAATTACGTACTTGGCTTTGCGCCCACTTAATATCGTTAATTAATTGCTCATCAAGTTGTGTATAGCAGGCTTTAATTTCGTCTTCTGAAAGTTTGAAAGACTCCGGAGTCCAGTTGTCGAACTTTTCAGAGTACTCACGAATGGCTGCGTCACCTTCGGTTTCAACATGCGCTAAAATATTCTCTACAATATCTCTTACTGATTGATTTTGTTTTTGTTTTGAGTCAATTGGTTGACCCTTTTTTAAATGCTTTATCATTGCTAGTGTCCTTAGTGAGTCGTTGTTATATACACATTTGATGAGACGTATTGGTTAAATAATGTCTTGCATCTAACTGCACTCTAATTAATAATGACTTCGAATGCAATATAGAATTTAGGTGAACAAATGGGATTTGATAAAACGCTTTTAGTGGGTAAAACCATTTTAGTGACAGGTGCAGGCAAAGGTATTGGTAAAGCATGCGTAGAAAAATGCGTAGATGCAGGGGCTCAAGTTATTGCAGTAGCACGTACCCTCAATGATTTACAAACACTGCAGCAATACGCGCCTGAGCAAATAGAAATTTGGCCGCTAGATATAAATAGCGATGCTTTTTTTGAGCGTTTAAAGGCGCTAAAAACACTCGATGGGCTGTTAAATAACGCCGGTATAAATCGGGTTGCGCCAATGCTTGAGCAAACAGATGAAAATATTGATGACGTAATTGCGATGAATATTCGCAGCGTTTACAAAATTAGCCAAGCGGCACTGCCAGCGCTAATAAATTCTGGCGCTGGGGCGGTGGTTAATATGTCGTCGCAAATGGGGTTTGTTGGTTCACCTAAACGTACTTTGTATTGCATGAGCAAACATGCGGTAGAGGGGTTGAGCAAAGCAATGGCGGTTGAACTTGCCGATAAAAATGTGCGTGTGAACACCGTAGCCCCCACCTTTGTAGAAACCCCAATGACCAAACCCATGCTAGAAGATGCGACGTTTAAGCAGTTTGTTTACGACATGATCCCACTGAAAAAAATTGCCCAAACCGATGATATTGCCAATGCTTGTGTGTTTTTACTAAGCGGTCTTTCGGCAATGATCACCGGTACAAGTATTAAAATTGATGGCGGTTGGACCGCACAGTAACCAATTTAGGAGAGAGTAATGAGTGTATTTGCAGATAGGTTAGTACGATACGACGATTTAATTGCGTGTAAAAATGCCTTTATTGATACACGCTCGCCGGGGAGCGATCAAAAAGAAAACTTTACAATTATTGGCCCAGGCGTTGCCGAAAACCCAAATCAACATGTGCATATTTCTATTCCTCATGGGTTTAATATTGGTGGTGCGCGCCAACCTGCAGGGTGTTTAAATTCGCAGCATAGCCATTTAACTGAAGAAATTTTTGTAGTACACAGTGGTACGTGGGCTTTTTACACTGGTGTTGACGGTAAAGATGCCAAAGTAATTTTAAATGAAGGCGATATTATTTCGATCCCGATGGATATATTCAGAGGGTTTGAAAATGTTGGCGACGGCGTAGGCTATTTATATGCGGTACTTGGAAGTGATAACCCCGGTAGAGTACTTTGGGCTCCGCAAGTATTCGACATGGCAAAAGAATACGGACTAATTTTGCTAGAAAATGGCAGCTTAGTAGATACCACGTTAAATGAAACCATTCCCGATGGTGTAAAGCCAATGGCCGTGACCAGCCAAGAGCAAATAGCGCAGCACAGAGTAATAACCGATGAAGAGCTGTCACAAACAGTGGTTAAAGCCAGCAACTTTAACTGGAATAAACGCTCGTACCTTAGCCAGTTTGATGGCGTATATGAAGCGCCATTAGTCGGTAATTTAAACGCCAAAACATGTATTCAAACACAGCTAAATTGGCCTCATGGCTTTAATATTTCTGCGTTAAAGTTACAACCTGATGCACAGGTTGCACCTCATATTCGCTTTGAAGAAGAGGTTATATTTGTTCATCAAGGAAGCGTAACAATAGACTTAGGTGATGAAGTATTAACGCTTAACCAAGGTGATACTTTTTCAGTGCCTATTGAGCACGTAAGAGCCTATAGCAATAATAGCCAAACCGACTGTGTGCTTTATATAACGCGCCGCCACGACGCGCCAAAAGACCCACAATTTATTTAAACTATAATGCTATATAAAATTTAAGGCACTTTGCTTGTTTTAGCTAAGTGCTTTTTTCGTGGTAAAAAACCAGTAACCAGCATAGTACCCACAATAACAAATAATGCGCCGAGTAACGTATTTGGTCCTATTTGTTCATCTAAAATTAAATGCCCCCAAAAAATGCCAAATAGCGGAATTAAGAACGTGACCGTTAAAGCTGAGGTTGGGCCTATATCGTCAATAAGTTTAAAAAATAAAATATAAGCAAGTGCGGTACACACCACGCCAAGTGCTAATACGCCAAGCATAACGTTGGTACTAGGTACTTCGCGCATTGGCATAAAAAGTATAAGGGGCAGTACTATGAAACTGGCTGCCCACATAGAGCCGTGTGCGTTATCGAACGGGGCAAGCTTAGGGGCATTTTTTGTATAATGGGATGCAATGGCATAACACAGGGAGGCGCTTAGCGCTGCTGCAATCGCAATAAGTGACTGACTATTTAATACAAAATGATTTTGCCCAACTAAAATTGCCACGCCTATTAAACCCAACAGCAAACCTAACACCATGCTTTTAGTCGGTTTGGTTTTGCTCCAAATTATACCCACCACCGCGCCCCATATGGGCGTTGTAGAATTTAAAATAGATAAAGTAGAGGCGCTAATCGTTTGCGCGGCATAAGCAAACAGTAAAAAGGGGAGGGCGGAGTTAAGTGCGCCAATTATAAAAAAGTGCTTTGTGTGCTTAGTAAACGCCAAGCGGCGTTTTAAGTACAGCGCCACAATAAAGAGGGTGAGTGCGGCAAAGCCAACTCTAAACTCTATTAACACCGCTGGGCCTAAGCTGTTTGCTGCCATTCGCATAAATAAAAATGACGCGCCCCAAATTGCAGCCAGAAAAAATAACCGAAGTAAACTTGCTAAGCTCATGATAGTATTTTAATTATACAAATTAATTTACAGAGTAACAGGCTTTGCATTAACTGTAAGCCAGATTCGGTACTCGCATATAAAAATAATAAAAAAAGGAATAGTCATGAGTCGATATTTACTGATCACAGCAATTATGGGAGTGGGTTTATTAAGTGGCTGTGGGTCTACGCCTATTAATTTATACGATGACATAACCATGAAAAAACATGAGTACAATGGCATAAAAGCGTATAAAAAAGGTGATTATAAACAAGCTTTTATGTACCTAAAAGACCCTGCAGCACTTGGCTATAAAAGCGCGCAATACACATTGTCGTTTATGTTTCTAAAAGGGCAGTACTTAACACAATCTACTAACATGGGTATGGGATGGCTAGGCGTTGCAAAAGAGGCTGGAGTTGAAAGTTGGCAGGCGCAATACAATACCTTTTATAACGCGGCCACTTCGGCGCAACAGCTTAAAATAGACGAAACCGTTGCGTTGTACATAAGCCAATATGGTAGTAAAGCACAAAAAATGACGTGCCGTCGCTCAACAACCCCAAGACGCACGTTTGGCGAGATTAAAATTGATTGTAACAAACACGATGGCACTGTGACTAAATACGAAGTGCAAACAAAAGAGTAATGCTAAGCGGTGGCTTGTTTTTGTTCAAAGTCACTTTTTACAATTTCGAGCGCTTTTAATACATCCTCTGGAGCAACCTCGTGCTGCTCCAAAAGCATAATTAAATCTACTGCCAGTTTTACATGTGTAGGGGCGTTATCAAGTGGGCTGGTCATCTAAATCTTTCTTTTTTGAAATTTGGCTAATAGCAACATCAATAGCGGTTTGTACGCGCTCTTCCATGTGAATACGTTCACTTTGTGGTAAATAAAAGGCCATATCTACATCGTATCTAATATAACGTGGCGGCAATTGATTAAGTACCGTGCAACAAAAATCGGCCATTACATCTTCACTGTAAACTTTATCTAGTTTACGTTTAATGATTTCTTCAACCACAATTTTTTCGTAAAAGTTATGTATGTCGTCGTGCAGTCGCATCGTGCTAGCGCCTTTTATAGAGTCCGTTTATTTGAGTGTATACTAAGCACTAAAATAAATCGATAGCAGCTTTAAATAGTTGTTTATGAACATTAATTAACGCATTTAAATTACGCTGATAACCGCCACCTAAAGCGCACATAAGTGGGATGTTATGGGCTTTGCAGTAGTTAACAATAAAATGATCGCGCGCATAAACCCCTTCAAGCGATACGTTAAATAACCCTAGCTCGTCTTTTTCGTAAATATCAGCCCCTGCGTTATATAAAATAATATCGGGGTTATGAATACGCACGCAAAATTCGAGGGCTTGTTTTAACGTTATTAAGTACTCGGTATCTGATGTGTTGGCAGGTAGGGCGAAGTCGTAATCGGAGTGTTGCTTTAAGCGCGGAAAATTTTGCTCGCAGTGAATAGAGCAAGTAACTATAGCGTTATTATGTTGCGTAATTTGTGCTGTGCCATCGCCTTGGTGTACATCACAATCAAATATTAATACGGTATCGGCTTGGTTTGTATTGATTAAATGCGCGCCAGCCACAGCCAAGTCGTTAAAAATACAAAAGCCACTGCCGTAATCGCTATATGCATGATGATAGCCACCACTTAAATTAGCGCAAAAACCATATTTTAGTGCGTATTCGCTACCTTGAATACTTGCCCCAACTGAAAGTAGCGTACGCTCTACTAATTCGCGTGAATACGGGAAACCCATTTTTTTAATTGCTTTATTACTGAGCGTGGCGTTTAAAAAATCATTTATGTAATCTTGGCTATGGCACAGTGCAAGCTGCTCGGGCGTTGCTTTGGTTGGTGTATTAAACTGTGTAGCCCCAAAGCCCAAGCCTTCTATTTCTGCTTTTAGCATTTGGTATTTTTGAATAGGAAAACGGTGGCGCTCAGGAAGCGTTAAAGCACTGTAAAGCGGGTGGTAAAAAAGCTGCATTAGCGTAATTGTTGTTTTTCGACTTGTTGAATTTTATCTTCGGTGGCCGAAATAGCTTTACGGCAGCGGCCTAAACGCGCATGCGTGGTTAAAATTTCCATATTAAGTTTTTGTGCTTGCGCTGGGCTGGCTTTTTCCATTTGTAGTTTACGCTCTTCAATCATTAACACTAAGCGTCGTTCAAACTCGTGGTTTTGTTTAAGCTCGTCGTATAGCTCGTGCGACGATTGCATTATTTTTTTTACGGCTTGCTTATAAACCGTATTTTTTGGCCTAGGTTTGTACTGGCTTTTGTTTTCTTTTGCCCAGATGGGGGTCGATTTAATAACACTAAATACAGCTTGTACTTGATTACCTATGCGCTCGAGTGCATAAGCATAAGCATGGCGATGCTCACTGGGTGGTAAGCTGGTAATTTCGTCTTCAATTTCTGTTACGTAGTCAGTTAGGTTCATGCTTTTCGTACTAAATACGCCGCGGTCAAATAAACTAGGCTGCGCCTGCATATAGCGGTTTTTAGAAAACAATTTAGCTTTATCAAATTGCTCAGCTTGTTGTTTAAGCGTAGCAACTTGTTGGCGTAATTTATCTAACGCGTGGGTTTGCATTTACAAATAAGCCTCGTAAATCAGTTTTAATGCTAGCAGTATAACCATAGTGTTAAAAACAGGGCGAATAAACTTACCGCCAAAGCGAATGGCTGAGTGAGCACCAATCCAAGCACCTAACATAATAAAAAAGCCCATGATAAGGCCTAATAAAAAGTTTACATGACCAAGTGCCACAAAGGTAATAAGCGATATAAAGTTAGATACAAAGTTCATTGAACGGGCTAAACCACAGTTAAGCAGTAAGCTCATTTTATAAAATAAACTATTAGATGCGGTCCAAAAAGTACCGGCGCCTGGGCCTGCTACGCCATCAAAAAAACCTAATGCTAAGCCCTGCAACCACTGCTTTAGTTTAAGTACTGGTGTTACTTTTGGTAAATCATCGCCCTGTGTGGTGCTTAAACTACCAAACAAGCTATAACAGGCCACCATAATAATAATGATAGGCAAAAGCTTATTTAAAAATTCAATACTTAAGTGATCGACTATTAACGTACCAATCACAGCGCCTATGGCTGTAGCAAAAATGGAGTTTGCCCAAAATTTAGGACTAAATAGATTTTTTTTATAATACGTGTAGCTGGCCGTTAATGAGCCAAAGCTTGCCGCAAGCTTGTTGGTGCCAAGCGTTACATGCGGTGGCAAGCCTGCGGTGAGTAGTGCAGGGACTGTTAATAAGCCACCGCCGCCGGCAATTGCATCAATAAAGCCAGCAGCAAGGGCCGCGGCACATAAAACTGCCAATGTTGTGGGATCTAAAGCAAGTTCAAACATTAATAATCTATTTGTCTTTTAAAAGGTGGTAAGGTGTCGAGCATGGCTTTGCCGTAGCGCTTGGTAATTAAGCGTCTATCGAGAATAGTTATACGGCCTTCATCGCTCTCTTTTCGCAGCAGTCTACCACAGCTTTGTACCAATTTCTTTGCTGCATCGGGCACCGTAATAGACAAAAATGGATTACCGCCTTTACTTTGTACAAATTCGGCTTGGGCTTCTTCTATTGGTGATGTAGGTACTGCAAACGGTATTTTTGTAATTATTAAGTTTTCTAAATATTTACCAGGTAAATCAAGCCCTTCTGAGAGGCTTTGCGTACCAAATAAAATACTACCTTTACCGCTATCAATATTTTGGGTGTGTTTTTTTAATAATGCCTCGCGCGACATTTCGCCTTGCACTAATAAGTTAAAACCTTTTGTTCTAAGAAACTTAGCCACATGGTCCATTTGCCAGTACGAGGCAAACAATACCAAATTAGCTTTTTTTGTATTTAAGTACTCAGGCAAGGTTTGCGCTATATGGTCACTAAATGCTTTGTCGGTTGGCTCAATTTTACTTACCGGAATACGCAAGGTTGCTTGTTTAGGGTAATCAAAAGGTGAGGGCACTTTAATAAACTTAACGCCTTCTTCTTTTGCTAATCCGCTTTCATAGGCAAAGTGGTCAAACGAACCGAGAGCACTTAAAGTTGCCGAGCACAATACCGCCCCTGCGCATTCATTCCATAGCTTGTCTTTTAAGTAGTAGCCAACTTCGATAGGGCAATCACTTAATAGGTGATCGTGATGGTTTTTATATTCTAAACGTTTGATCCACCTTGCGTGAGGTGTGCCTTCGCCTTTATTTGCATAGCTATACCACAGCTTATTTAATTGCTCTAAGCGGTTTATATAGTGCCCGCTTTCGGCTAAGACAGGGTCTGCAACGTAGGGTTTTATATCCCCATCGCTTACATCTTGAGTGAGGGTATCGTGCATTTTGTTTAAGCAGCGTAGTGCATCTAGTGTGGCGTCACTTATATCTTTAGCTTTGTTGTGCAATGATTTTGGTATTTCGCCATGCTCAAAACGGTATGTATCGTCTTTTGAGTATTCAAAGTCGGCGTTATCAAGAATATCACGCACCACTTTTAAGTCTTTATTCGCATCGTTAATGCTATCGCACAATTTGAAATTTTGACCAATGGCCTTTTGACCCACTAATAGCTTAGACATTTTGCCACTAAATTTGGTGAGCTTATCTAGCCAATCAATGGTGCCTTTAATAGTGGCCGCTGCCGATGAAAAGTCGCGGGTAATATGCGCAAGGTGGTGCGCTTCATCTATGACATAAATGGTGTTATCGGGTTCGGGTAAAATTTTACCGCCCCCTAAATCCAAATCTGCCAGTAGCAGTGAATGGTTAATAACAAGCACATCCATTTGCATAAGCTGATTACGCGCAAGCTGAAACGGGCAGGTTTGATGGGCTTTCATTTGGCGTTGGCAAGCGTGTTTATCGCATGCGATTAAGTTCCACACTCTATCGGGTATGGTGTCGGCCCAACTATCCCTGTCGCCTTGCCATTTTTTATTTACATAGGCATCGTAAAGACCTTTTAAGCATTTAGTTTCCATATCACTTAGCGGCGAGGTAAGTGTGGGCATAAACTCCATTTGCGTTTGGCTATCGCCATTAACAGCGTTATGTAATTTATGGGCACATATATAGCGTTGCCTACCTTTTACTAGGTCAAACTTAAAGTCGAGCCCTGAGTGTTTTTTAAAAAAAGGCAGCTCTTTTGCTATTAATTGTTCTTGTAGGGCCACGGTAGCAGTAGATATAACCAGCTTCTTTTTTTGAGCAAGGGCAAGCGGTAACGCGCCCAAACAATAAGCAAGTGATTTACCCGTCCCTGTGCCAGCCTCAATAACACATATTCGCTGCTTTTTATGGTATTCGCCAGCCAGTGTTTTTGCTATTTCGGCAACAAGGTAGTTTTGGCTACTGCGTGGGCGGTAATCAGTAAGGTTACTAGCCACATGCTGGTGTACTTGCCTAATTGTTTTTTTTAGTTGGTCAGAAAGCATGGGGAGATAAACCTAAAATATGTATATAATTACAGTGTATGGATTTTAGAGTTATAACCGTGTAACTACAAGCAAGGATGAAATTAATTTAGTAATTTCATCAGCGGCTCTAGATAAGGCCTGTAATTTTCCCACTCCTTTAATGCGGAGGTATAAATAGGCTGCCTTACTTGTTCTGAGCTCGGAGTTAAGACAGGGCGTTTAGTAGCATGAAAAGAATAACAACTTTGTTCTATTTCTATAGCGCAAAATTCAGTGATTTTTTTAAGTGCAGAATCAAAACCTTCGACAACCTGTTCATATTCAAGCGTTAAAATATGGTTTGGATATAACTGCTTCCAATGATCCATAAGTTGGTAATATTTCTTTATATACGTCGCTAAATTTTCAAAACTATATGTATATGCATGCCCTTCTGAAAATATATGTTTATAAAGACTCCAAGCTGTTGCTCTATTATCGCGTCTAACGTCGATTATTTTAGCGTTAGGAAATAAAGACATAATTAACCCAATATGCTGATAGTTAGCAGGTAGCTTATCAACAAAAATCGGCTTATTAGTTCTCAAAGGCTCAATAAATTTTAGGTAACGGGCTGATAGTTTGGAAAGCTTGTGCTGTGAAAGGCTATCTAGGCCATATGGAACTTGTGACTTGTTTTGTTGCTCTAAAAAGCTCGCTATAGATATTATTTCTGTTAATTCATAGCTGGTATCAACTTTAGAGTGGCTAGCAAGAATTTGCTCTACTAAAGTTGAGCCACTTCTGGGCATGCCCACTACAAAGACTAATTGTATAGAAGAAGGTTTAACTCTGGGCAAACTGTGTATTAAGTCTTTAGTCAAAAACTTAATACAGCGATAGTCAAATTCACTTTGAGTATATTTGATGTGGTTATTTTTTATTTTATTGCCTGCAGCATAGTGCTTATAAGCAGTGTAAAAGTTGTTTTGCTGCTCGTGGGCTTTTCCCAAAGCAAATTGACCCAGTGCTTTTTTATTTTGGTTTGTTAAGTTACAAATCGAGGCTTGTAAATTTTTTATTTCGCTTTCACTGAATTTATAGGTTTTAAGATTTGCTAGATTCCAGTATGCCTCAGTATTCGTTTTATCTTTTTCGAGAGCCTTTTTATATAACTGCACCGCAGTGGTTGGCTCGCCAATAATTTTTTTTATATTGCCCATTCTTAATAGGCAAGTAGAGGGGTGAAAACTCTTCCTTTCTAAATCAGCGTATAAATTAAATGCTAAATCAAAATTCATTTGTTTTACATGGCATGCAGCTAATAAACTGATAATATGGTTGGGGAGTGTTTTGTTGTCTTTTTTATTAGCTAATTCTATGAATTCATTAAAATGTTTAGTGTGAAAAAGTGCTTCAAAATAACAGTTAACAACAGCAGGTGAGCTCGGGTTACAATGGTAATTGTATTGAGAAACGTTAAGGAAAGTATGCATGTCAGCTGCTTTAAACGCTGCTTTACTAAGCAACAAAAGGCATCGTTTTTCGTTTGGTACTAATTTTAACAATTTCTGGATTTTTAGCTGAGTATTATGAAAGTCTCCGAGTAACAAATCCTTCTTAGCGCAAGATAATTGCTCGTTAAACCATGCTATCATTTCAAATTGGTCATAGGCTGCGGTTTGTTTTTTTAATTCACCAATTTCTTTATAGCATTTTGATAAGTGGAACCAAGCTTGCTCTATCTCTGGATATTGAGATGTTATTTTAACTAACTCAGAGATGGCTAGTTTATATTTTTTTGTACTGATCAAAGCTAATGCTTCTTTTAGAATCGGCTCGTTTATCATTTTTACTCATTTTTTATTGATTAAACTTACATTTTAAAAGCTTACTGTAAAAGCTCATAAAGGTTCCATTTTGTATTTAACATCAGGTTTTTTACTATCAGCTAAGGCTAATGATACCGCACAAGGTGTGCAATATGAAATTTGGTTAAGTACTAAACATGGTCCGGTTAAAAGCGTTTCGTCAACGCAACCTGTTCTTTTTTTTATAAAAAATACGGATGCAAATACAGTAAGTGCTATTTTAGCTGCTGAGTCTATTCTTCATGAAATAAAACCGCTTAAATTAAAAAACTTTCAGCAGCAAGATATGTGTGGCTGTTACTTTTACTCACTCAAACACTTTTATAGCGCGAGCAAAGCGTTAAAAAGTCGCGGTATTACACTTTATGAAGATGATATAAGGCCCATTGAGCGCTATTTAATGGAGCGCTTTATTAAAGGCGGAGCGTGGATCACGGGTAAACGAGTGGATCATGCACATTACACTGAAATTTTAGATGCTAAATTAAAAACCAATGCCGAATATACGCCTGTGCTTTCTAAGTTGTCACTTGATATAGAGTGCAATGAAAGTGGGGTGTTGTTTTCTATTGGCTTGGTAGGCTGTGGTTTAGATTGCGTAATCATGATTGGAGAGCCTGAGCATCACGACCCAGTGATTGGTTATACTATTATATGGTGCGCAGACGAGGTTGCACTATTACAGCAACTTGTAACACTTATTAAGCATTGCGACCCAGATATTATTATTGGGTGGAATGTTATTGAGTTTGATTTTGCAGTTATATATGAGCGTTCTGTGGCACTTGGAGTAAAACTATTACTAGGAAGAGGAAACCTTCCTTTATATGTTCGAAAAGGCCATTTTACACGGGTTTCTATTCCCGGGCGCTGTGTAATTGATGGCATTGATACTCTAAAAAATGCCACTTATAGTTTTGAAACTTTTTCACTTGCTAATGTAGCTAAAGAAATTTTAGGCGAGTCTAAATTAATTGAAACTAGTAACAGCTTACAAGAAATTATTCGTCAATTTAATGAAGATAAAATCGCGCTTGCTAACTACAATCGCCAAGACTGCATACTCGTTAATAAAATCTTCGATAAGCTAAAACTTCTCGATTTTGCTGTTATTCGCACACAATTAACAGGCCTTGAGCTGGAAAAACGCGGCGGCTCAGTGGCGGCTTTTGTAAACATGTATTTGCCTTTATTACATCGCAGCGGTTATGTAGCACCTAATATGGGCGACCATGGGCTGACGTTTGAAAGCCCAGGTGGTTATGTTATGGAGTCGGTACCGGGGCTGTATAAAAATGTCATCGTGCTTGATTTTAAAAGCCTGTACCCCAGTATTATGCAAACCTTTTATATAGACCCGCTTGGACTAATAGAAGGGATTGAAAACCCTGAAAACAGTATTGAAGGTTTTAATAACGCATTGTTTTCAAGAGAGCAGCACCATTTACCAGCGCTTATAAAAAGCCTAGCGCTACAGCGCCAGCGGGCAAAAGATAATCACGATTTAATGCTATCTCAAGCGATTAAAATAATAATGAACAGTTTATATGGTGTATTAGGCTCACAAGGCTGTCGTTTTTATGACCCACGACTCTCAAGCTCTATTACTTTGCGTGGTCATGAGATAATGCTGCAAACTAAAAAGTGGATTGAAGAGCAAGGTTATAGTGTTATTTACGGAGATACCGATTCGACCTTTGTAAAACTAACGGATGATTTAAGTGTTGAGGCGTGTAATAAAATAGGTAAACAGTTAGCTAAACACATAAACACATTGTGGCAGCAAAACATACACGCTAAACATAATTTAACTAGCCATTTAGAAATAGAGTTTGAATCGCTTTATAGCCCCTTCTTTTTACCCACCATAAGAGGTAAAAGCGTGGGGTCTAAAAAACGCTATGTGGGGCAGTTAATAAAGCCGGATGAATCAAAATTGGTTTTTAAAGGCTTAGAAACCGTAAGAAGTGACTGGACTAAACTGGCTCAACAGTTTCAATTTGATTTATTTACCCTCCTTTTTGATCAACCAGAGCAAATAAATGACCTTGTAAACGATTACATTAGTAAACTTTTACGCGGCGAATTTGATCATTTGCTGGTTTTTAAAAAACGTTTAGGTCAAAACTTAACCGACTATCAAAAAAATATCCCTCCTCATGTACAAGCAGTAAAAAAATTTCAGAAACAAAATAGTGAATTTACGCTAAAAAGAGGTGAATTTGTTACATTTGTTTACACAACCCACGGTGTTGAGCTGTATCAAGGGCTGCATAGCTACGACTATCAAATGTATTTAGATAAACAGATTATACCGCTTATCGGGATGGTTTCGTTTATTTGTAATATTGAAGTATCAAGATTGTTTCCTAGTCAGTTGCCTCTAATTTAATTGTACCAAATTCCTGTCCAGAAAGCCTGAATATCTATTTGATGTTATAACATTTACTTTAAAAGCCTGTTTTGTACCTACTTTATTTACATTTGGAATTTAATTTTAAAAAATCATTAACATTAGTTGGCTTTTAAATGGTTTTTGTTTAGTATTTGTATCAGTTATGGTTAACATGCTGTAACAATAATAAATAATTAAATAATAAGTCGCTTCTAACAAGTGGTGACCCAGGGAGAATCAAATGTTAAATAATCAAGTTACAAAAGCAGTGCGCCTAGCCCTTGCTTTTGGTGCAGCGTCTACTGCTGCTTTCTCTGCAAGTTCATTTGCCGCAGAAGAAGAGTCAGCTGAAAAAGTTGAACGAATCGAAGTTACTGGTTCACGTATCAAGCGTACTGATATGGAAACAGCTAGCCCAGTACAAATTACAACAGCAGAAGAAATTGCAGTTTCAGGCTTTACACGTGTTGAAGACATGTTAAACAGCTTACCTCAACTAGAGGCTTCTTCTACTGCTTTCCAATCTAATGGCGCTACAGGTACAGCAACATTAGACTTACGTGGTATGGGTTCGCAACGTACTCTAGTTTTAATCAATGGCCGTCGCGCACAAGCAGGTGGTATTTACACTCAATCGGCTGATGTTAACCAAATTCCAGCCTCTCTAATACAGCGCGTAGAAGTATTAACTGGTGGTGGTTCATCTACTTACGGTGCAGATGCAGTTGCCGGTGTTGTTAACTTCGTAATGGACGACAAATTTGAAGGTTTTGCTGTTGATGTAGGTGCTACGGCTTACCAACATGATAACGACAACGACTACATCCAAGGCCTAATGGATGACAAAGATTTTGATTACCCAACGGGTAGCTCTGGCCTTGATGGTTCATCTTTTGATTTTAGTGCTACTTTAGGTGGTTCTTTCGACGGTGGTAAAGGTCACGCTGTAGGCTACATTACTTATAATAAGCAAAACGAACTTCGCCAAGGCGCTCGTGATTACTCATCATGTGCTCTAAATGCGGCTGGTACGTCATGTGGTGGTTCAGGTAATGCTGTTGTTCCAAATTTCTACGTGTCTTCGCCAACTGCTGATGGGGCTTTTGATTGGTCTGATTACGACTACTGGACGCTTGACGGTACTGGTGGTTTTGAAGATTCAGTAGGTAACTTATATAACTATGCTCCAATAAACCACTTTATGCGTCCTGATGAACGCCATACGTTTGGTTTATTTGCTGATTATGAAATTAATGATAACTTTCACCCATACGTAGAAGCTATGTTCATGCGTGACCGTACTACAGCACAAATCGCTGAATCAGGTACGTTCTTTAATGAAAACTATAATATTGACTTCGACAGCCCACTTTTAACTGACCAACAGCGTCAAGACTTAACTGACCGCTTTGGTTTAACGTCGGGTGATCAATTTGCTACATACATCGGTAAACGTAACGTTGAAGGTGGTGCTCGTGCAGACCAATTAGAACATAACTCGTTCCGCTTAGTACTTGGTACAGAAGGCGAGATCAACGATATGTGGTCATATGATGCATTTGTTCAATATGGTTCAACGTCTTCTTCTTCAGCTTACATTAATGACTTCTTTGGTCCGCGTATAGCCACAGCTCTATCTGCAAATGGTGAAGATTGTGCAACTAGCGATGGTTGTATACCTTATGAAGTATTTGAGTTTGAAGGTATTACATCAGAAGCGGCCGGTTCTTTAACAGGTACAGCTATTCTTAACGGTGTAACAGAGCAATTTATTGTTGGTGGTTATGTAACTGGTGAATTTGACTTTGGCCTTCCTAGTTCAGATTACCCAATTGCAGCAGTATTTGGTACAGAGTACCGTGAAGAAACATTTAGCCGTACAGCTGATGAAGTATACGCACAAGGTTTATTACTAGGCCAAGGTGGTACTACTAAAAGCTTAAATGGTGAATACGACCTAACTGAGTTCTACACAGAAGTTAGCTTACCTATTCTTGAAGATGCACCTTTTGCTAAGAGCATTGCTGTTGATTTAGGTTACCGCTGGTCTGATTACAGTACTTCTGGTGCTGAGCCTACTTATAAACTAGCGCTTGATTGGAATGTAACGGACGATTGGAAAATCCGTACAAGCTATAACCGCGCAGTTCGTGCCGCAAATAATGGTGAATTATTTGCTAACCAAAGCACAGGCTTATGGGGCGGTACAGATCCTTGTGCTACTGATACTCCTTCATTATCTGCTGCACAGTGTGCTAATACAGGTGTTTCTGCATCTCAGTACGGTAATGTTTCTGCGAGCCCAGCATCTCAGTACAATGGTTTCTTCGGTGGTAACCCTGACTTAGACCCTGAAATTGCAGATACAATAACGTTTGGTATTGTTGCTAACCCATTTGAAGGGTTCAACTTCTCAATTGATTACTGGGATATTGAACTTGAAGATGCGATTGGTGCTATCAATCCTGAAGAGATTGTAACTAACTGTGCACTTACTGGTGATGCTGTTTTCTGTGATAACGTACAAAGGACATCTGGTAGCGGTAGCTTATGGATTGGTGATGGCCAAGTTGTAGCAACTAACGTTAACCTTGGTAAATTACATTGGGAAGGTGTCGATTTAAGTGCAAACTATGACTTTGAAGTAGCCGGTGGCATGTTAAAAGCTAACCTAATTGGTACTTACATGCTTAGTAAAGAGTACGATAATATTCCAGGTGTAAGTGAAGCATATGACTGTGTAGGTACTCTTGATAACAGTTGTTTTGCTCAACCTGAATGGCGACATGTTTTAACTCTTAGCTACGACATGGATACTTACTGGCGTGCAACTGCTAAATGGCGCTACTTCGGTGAAGTAAGCGATTACAGCGGTGATGATACGCTTGCTCAAGGCGGTATAAGCTCACAAAGCTACCTTGACCTTAAAGCTAGCTTCACTATTAATGAATACACTTCATTATTAGTAGGTGTTAATAACGTTTTAGATAAAGAGCCACCTCTTTTAGGCGGTAGTTTATCAACAAATGCTAACGCTATTGCTGGTTACTACGACACGCTGGGTCGTTATTTCCATACAACTGTATCATTTAAATTCTAATTATTTGTGATATAAATAAAGCGAGCTTAGGCTCGCTTTTTTTTATGGAGAAATTTAAGAATGACGCAAGTTAGCTTATCGCAAGCTTTAAAGGAGCTAAACAGTGGTCAAATCAATAAAGGAAAAGCAACACTTAATATATTAGCTGCTAATCAAAATACTGCAGAGCAGGCCCTTATTCTATTATTCAAGGTTTCAATGAGTGAAAAAAACCTTAATGAGGCTAAGCTAATTAGTGAAAGGTTAGTTTCGATTGTTCCAAACAAATTTGATTACATCAATACATTAGTTCAATTGTATTTGTCGAGCGGTGATTCCGATACTGCAATCAGCAAATTAAAAGCATTTATAAGCCAAAACTCTAATCACGCGCATGCTCATTTCTTGCTTGGCAGCTTAGCTCGAAAGTTAGGTAATGGATTTTTAGCTAAGCAGCACCTTTTGAGTGCGCAAGAAAATCAATTTCCCGATATTTATTTGGTAAAATTAGAGATAGCGTTAGTTTATTCTGATTTGTTAAATGATCATAAAAGCGCAATATATTGCTTAGAAGAAGCAATAGAAATTCAAAAAAACAATGTAAATGCTTATTTTAATTTAGCTAATATCTATGAGCAAATGGGCAATAAAAGCAAAAGCTTAGAGCTATTCCAGCAAGTGCTAGTTATAAACCCTAAGCATGGCTTAGCGCATGCTAGGCTTGCTGACATAGTTACATTTAACCCTGCTTTGGCGCTAGAATATGAGCAAGTGAGCCTAAAAATTATTAAGCAAGAAAAAGATAATTCGATAGTGGCTGATTTGTATTATGCCCTTGGTAAAGTATTTAATGATATTGCTGATTATAAAAAAGCTTGGGAGTATTATTTTAGTGCAAATAGAGTTAATCGTTCATATATACCGAAATACAATAAATATGAGATTGAAAAACTAACCAAATTAACTTTAGAACGAAAGGAGAAGCCAGTCACTAGCAATGAAAATAGTGAGTTAACACCAATCATAATTTGTGGCATGTTCCGCTCTGGTTCTACTTTAATTGAGCAAATACTTGCTGCATCTGATTATATTAGTGCTGGTGGCGAAATTGACTATATTCACAAAAATTTATTTAACTTAATTGCTAATCCAATTAAGCTCGAAAATACAGCCAGTACAATAGAGTTTAAAGAGGGCTATAACCGTGAGTTAGCGCTTAGAGCTAATAAGAGGGCATTCGTTACAGATAAAAGGCCTGAAAACTACCTCTATATTGACCAAATCAAACGTATTTATCCTAACGCTAAGATTATATGGACGGAGCGTGATATTCGAGATAATAGTTTGTCGGCATATTTTCAACATTTAGGGCCTAGCTTAAATTATGCTACTAACCTTAGCGATACACTACATTACTATACAGCGCAGCAAAAAGTTAAAAGCCATTGGTTAAAAAAATATACCAATGATATTTTTACGGTAAACTATGATGAATTAGTTTCAAATCCTGAAAAAGTTCTTATACCCTTGTTTGATTTTTTAGGTATTGAATATAAAGATGAAAGCAGCACATTCCATGAGAAAAGAAATATTGTAAGTACAGCGAGTGTGTGGCAAGTTAGAAAGCCCCTCTATACTTCTTCATCTGGTAGATATAAAAACTTTAGTGAGTACATTAAGCAAAATATATCTGAAAAGGAGTTTGAAGCGTTTTATAACTTGTCGCTTTAATACTTATTTACAATTTACAGCTCTCAGTAGAGAGCTGATATAATCTAATTCTGCGTTGGCAAATCTTTCATCTCCACCGAGGCTCTGCTTTTTCTCTATTAACTTCGAGGCTTATAAAGCTTGCTTAAAACAGTCGAACAAAATTGCGTTTGAGACTCTATTTTCTCTGAAAAAAACTTGCTAAATAGCTCCCATTAACAGCACCAGCACATTGCACAGCACTATGGGAAGTCCACTGAATTAGCTTTTCAATCATGGCAATATTATATAAGTTTAACCAATAGGCGCGCTGTTCATCTAGGCTGAGATCGTTCAGAGAGCCTTGAACTGGGACATTTTCTAGACTTAAACGAATTTTTTAAACCCACTTTTAAGACCTGTTTCTATAACCTCTTCAAAATAAAAGCGAGTGGCTTATAATGCTTTACGCTTATTTCTAGTTGATCTTATTCTTGTACCTATAGACTCCATTGACTTTAAAGCCGTTCTGTCCGACATCCATCTACAACTGTTAAGTCGAGGTGCTGGTTAAATCAGTATAATAAACCTTTATATCCCTATTTAAGCTCAAGTCAGAAAACTCTTCTGGAAGTAAAAAGCCATCAGCTAATACTGGATTTTAATCTAAAGTATAGGCATAACATCGCATGGAACAGTTAAACGTGGTTGTGTACTTTTTAAAGGATATGTACCGTGCCATATATAGCTAGGAAATATAACCATTTGACCTGTTTTAGGGCAAATACTTCGCGCTATCTCTTCTCTTTCTTTAAGGTTTAAACACGTTTCCCCTAGTTTTAACCAGCCACTTTTATTAGTGTCATTTTCATTTAATTCCTTGGGGAGAGAAATATAACTTGGTGCCGATAACCAGCCAGCAGGGTGTATATGGTTTGCATGAAACCCTTTGTTACCTAACTTGACTGACCAACTTCCATTCACTTTAAATGCATTATTATTTCTTGAACACAGAGGGTGTTTTTGGTCTTTTGGCAGATTAGCTAAATAGCTTGTTATGCAATTATTCATAGAATGCTTAAAGTCGTTTATTAGCTTGTTACTTCTAAATAAGAGATGCCCCTCTGTTTGGGTACCACTTCTTACACTTTGATCAATCAATTGTGTACTGTGTGCGTGTAAATTGAGTAATAGGTCAGTTAAATTTTCTAAAAATTGTCCGCTAGTGCTATACCCTTTTGGTTTTTGAAGCTCAAAAACTTTTACGTATTGATCGTAATTCGTCAGCCAATAATATTTATCGTTAGCTGATAAGCGCCACGCGGTGCTTAAGTAAGCCCAAACTTCTTGATTAAAGTAATCGTATTTTAAAGCACTTTCTAATTGTCTAATTGCTTCTATGTAGTCTCCATTTAATATAAGGTAGTGTGCTAAATCTATTCGGTACCTGCTTTCATGAGGTACTTTTTTAACTAATTGATTCAATAAATTAAAAGCTTTTTCATGGTCATTAAGTTTTCCTAATACCACGCTATGCGCATGAACTATTGCATGATCATTCGGAAATAGTTTTAATGCATTAGTTGAAACATCTAAGGCAGACTCATAGCTATCAGATTTAATAAGCTGTGATATAAAAGAATGTTCAATTACAGGGTGAGGTTCGTACTTCTGCTTTACTAATTTATAGCTACTTAAAAACAATTTTTTGTTTTTCGTTGAGTAGTAAAGTTTATTAAGGCTTTCATGTGCAGGAACATAATAAGGCGCAATTGCTAAGCATTTATTTAAATAGCGTTCACACTGTTGGATATTATTTAAATCTTTATAAATACAGCCTATTAAAAATAATATTTCTGGTGTGGTACTTTCCTTTTTTTCTATATTTAGTAGTAAACCTAAAGCCTCATTAAAGCGTCCCATACTCCTTAAATTACAGGCTCTTTTATAGCTTATATAAAAGTTATTCTGCTGTGCTTCAGGAAGCGTATTAATAATATTCTCAATTATATTTAACTCACCTAACGCCTCATGTAGCTCTATTTTCAACCATAGAAACCTAAACCCTAAATTAGTTGGTGTACTTATTAATTTCACTAATCTTTTAGCTTCAAGTAAGTGATTTAATTTTATTAATGCTTCTAGTTTATTTAAGGAGAGCTTAACTGAAACGGTTGTTGCTATTGTGTTTAATAGATTTAAACAACTCATAAAATCGCCCAGCTTACAAAGTAGTCCGGTATAGTTTTCTAGTAATGAAGTACTTGTAGGGTTATTTTTTAGTGCGCATTGATATATTTCAATGGCTTTATCATTTTTATTCAAAGCAGTTAAGCTAGCTGCTTTTAGTAAATGGGCGTCTAGATTTGAAAGTTTAAATTCATCAATTATATCAAGAGATTTTTGGAAGTTTTTTGTATTGTACGCAGTAAGAGCAGCTTTAAAGTTCTGCATATAAATTACATCCTGTTTATTTTTATATTAACAGGATGTAAAATACATTTGAATTTTAATTTTCGCTTTTATCAGTCGATAAGTCTTTAATGTTGACTGTACCCGAATTCTGCTCATTTTTTAGTTTTAATGCTTTTAATTTTTCAATTTGATCAGCAGAAAACCGACCAAAATCCATTGTTTTATTGGTGATTGAGTCAGAAATAAAGTTGAGGTTTACAGCTCCAACACCAGAGCCACTTCCATCGGCGCCCTTTGGATAAGTAGAGTTACTTACTACCGCATTAAGCATAGCTGCGTTATTAGTTGCTGAAGAGCCGCCGATAACTCTCTCAGTTCCAAATATATCTGTAATGCTCCAATCTTCAATTTTAAACCTAATCGACTTAGCATTTTTTACGTCGTATCGCATACTTGTATCTACATATTTTTCTAGGTGGTAATGCAGATCACTCTCGAAATTTTCAAATAAAGGTTTTGTTTGCTCGAAATATTTTGAGACGTAAAGTTTATTTTTTTTCCCAATGTATAAACCTCTGTTGGAATTAACAAATTCGTCACCATTATCTTCAAGCTGATGAAATACCTTTTTGCCGGAGTATGCTTCGGCTCTTAAATTAGGACTGCCAATATTACCCTGGTAAAAGCCATACATAACAATAGGCTTATTAGTGAATTTTTTAAAAACTATTTTTTGAATATCATTTAGAGACAATGCATGTCCTGAGACAGATAAAAACTTTTCTTCTAAAATGCTATTTTTACCAAAGAGTAACTTTTCAGTGTCTCTAACAGGGTAGTGTTTGAGTAGTTGTTCAACTACTGCGGTGTTGTAAAGGTTTAGCCAATAAGCCAACTGTTCATTTAGTGATAAGTTATTTAAAGCTATCTCATTGGGTAAGCTTTCTAGGCTTGTACGTATTTTATTAAATCCTTCACTTATTTCAGACTTACTAACTTCTTCAAAGAAAAACCTGTTAGCTTCGTTTTTTGTATTTTTCTTTCTTGACGAACGCATTTTTGTGCCAATCAATGCTTGCGATTTAGACGCTTTTTTTCTATCCGAACGGCCAGTATCTAAAACGGTCAATTTTAGAAGTTGGTCCAAATCGTCGTAAGAGACGGTAATATCATTATTGATACTAAAATCAGCAAACTCCTTAGGTAAGCCTTCAACACCTGCAAAAGCAAAACTGCTAGTGGTAAGGCAAAGTAGTAATAGCCATTTATACATTTTTATTTTCCTTTCTAATTAGATTAATTATTCAAAGTACAAATTTCACTCTAAATACATTTTATACACTTAATGCAAACAAGGTGAAACTAATTGTTAACCAAGGTTGGTTTTTATCGTTGGTTTTTGTTGGTTTGCCGTAGTGTTTTTTAAGTCTATGCGAGAAGCCTTAATTCAACAATAATGTATATTTCACAATAGTGATAAAAACGGTACATGTAAACGGAATGAAAACGCAAGCTTTTGTAAATAAAAGGTATTTTTGGTTATAGCTTTGTTGACCTTGTGCTTGAAATGATATTAATATTTGCGAGCTGGTTAATTTTAAGTATTAGCTAGCTGTATAAAAATAAACTATTAGAAGTATTCAGGGAGAATCACATGTTAAATAATCAAGTTTCAAAAGCAGTGCGCTTAGCAATTGCTTTTGGTGCAGCATCTGCAGCTGCGTTTTCAGCAAGTTCATCTGCTGCAGAAGAGGGTGTTGCTAAAGTAGAACGTATTCAAGTAACTGGTTCACGTATTAAGCGTACAGACGTAGAGACACCAGTACCTGTGACTATCATCGGTAGAACTGATATAGAGCAAATGGGTGCATTGAACGTAGCTGACGTTTTAAACCAATCACCTGTTGCTATTGCTGGTGCAGATCAATCTAACTCTTCATTCAGTACTTCTGGCGTAGGTTTAAACACAACTTCACTGAGAAACTTAGGTGAAGCGCGCACTTTAGTATTGGTTAACGGCCGACGTTTTGTATCTGGCCGTTCGCCTTCAAGTGGTTATGCCGTTGATTTAAATGCCATTCCTGCCTCAATGATTGAGCGTATCGAAATCTTAAAAAGTGCTTCTTCGGCTATATATGGTACAGATGCTGTAGCCGGTGTAGTAAATATTATCACTCGTGACAACGTAGAGGGTGTGGAAGTTAATGCTCAAACTGGTATATCAGGCGAAGGCGATCGCGAAAAGTACTCGCTAAACTTGACCGCCGGTAACAGTTGGGATTCTGGTAACGTAACCGTCGCTATTGGTTATGATGATGACAAAGGTCTAAAACCTTCTGACCGTGCATTTTCTGAGTTTGATGAAGCGATACTACTTGATGAAAATGGTAACGAGTATGTAGGGAAGGTATTCTCTTCGTATACTCCTCAAGGTAGAGTAGGCTCATATAATGCTGATGGCACCCCTTATACAGGGCTTGAAGGTGGTGATGCGTTTAACAGAGCGGATTATCGACAGCTTGTCACGCCTCTTGAAAGAAAGTACGCTGCCCTTAACATCAAGCAAGAAATTAATGATGAAGTTGAATTTTTTGCTGAAATGAACTGGAATTCATCAAAAACTTATAACTCGACTATTGAGCCAACACCATTTTCTACTAATGATGTATTCTTACCAGAGCGTGGCGGAGAAGGTGGGATAAAGCTAAGTAATCCTATGGTTCCGGAGTTACTTCGTGAAAATCTCCTTAATGACGGTTATGGACTAGATGATAACATTCCTGAGCTAGTTCGCCGTATGGTTGAGTTCGGTGCTCGTTCTACTGATTTAGAGCGTGATACTGTTCGAATTGCAACTGGTATAGATTGGATGATCAATGATGACTGGTCATTAAATACTTATGTATCTTGGGGTAAAACGGATCAACGTCAAGACAGTGGTGGCCAAGTTAACATTGAAAGAGCAGCACAAGCTTTTGATGTAGTGCAAAACGACGATGGTTCACTTCAATGTGCAAATGATTTAGCTGTTTTACAAGGTTGTGTACCTTTAAATTTATTTGGTGAGGGTTCTGTTTCAGCAGAGGCTGTTGATTACGTTAAAGTACCTGCCAAAATTGCTGGCCAAACTGAGCAATTTATAGTTTCAGCTTCTTTAGTTGGTGAGTTACCTGTTGAACTTGCAGGCGGTCGAATTGGGGTAGCTATGGGGGCTGAACATCGCCTAGAAAGTGGTTTCTTTAACCCTGGTGATTTAGCCCAAACTGGTGCGTCAAGTACTAACCGCTCACTACCAACTGATGGGAGTTACTACTCTAACGATTACTATGTAGAAACAATATTACCTATTTTAGATAATCTTGAGCTTGACTTAGCTGCTCGCTATTCAGATCACGAAATTGTTGGTGGTCAAACAACATGGAATGCGGGTATTCAATATTCACCAATTGATACATTGAAATTTAGAGCTTCAGCAGCAACAGCTATACGTACACCAAACATTGCTGATTTATTTGGTGGAAGAGGCGAAACTTTTGCTAATGTTACTGATCCATGTAGCGGTGTAACGGCTTCTTCGACAGGTAATGTAGCTCAGAACTGTTTATCAATTCCTGAGATTGCTGCTCGCGTTGCTGCAAATGGCTCGTTTGAATTAACACAAACAGAAGCACAAAGCACTGGTGGTTTCATTGGTGGTAATGAAGAAGTTCAAGAAGAAACTGCAGACACATATAGCTTAGGTGTTGTGTGGCAAGCAACAGAAGAGTTTGCTTTAACAGTTGATTACTATGATATCTCTGTGGAAGATGCTATTTCAACGACAAGCCGTACTACAGTACTAAATCGTTGTTTTGATGTAAGTGCTGCTGACTTTGATTCAACTTGTGGTGGAAATTCTTTACGTGACCAAAATGGTGCTTTAGTTGAAGTTAACTCAGGAACAAGTAACGAAAATAATATTGAAACTGCTGGTGTAGATATTGAATTAGCGTACAAGATTGATACTGAGCATGGTGAATTTGGTGCAAATCTGATTTGGAATCACCTGATAAAATATGATGAAACAGGAATCATAAGTGGTGAAACAGTTGAAAAAGCCGGTCAAGTATTCACACCAGATAACAGAGCTAATCTTAACTTAAGCTACGGCCTAGAAGATTTAAACCTTTCGTGGCGTATGCGTTACTGGGATCGTTCAAAGGATAGTGTTGATGGAGGTAACTTCAACTACACAGACTTTACTCCTCTAGAGAAGTATAACGAATTCCCATCAGTTGTTTATCACGATATTTCAGCGGGCTATAGCTTCTCTGATAGTACAAATGTGACATTAACTGTTCGTAACTTATTTGATAAGCAACCACCAGTTGCTAACCAAAGCTCTTCTAGCGGCGGTACAGGTATTAATACAGTTTCAGAAGCATATGATGTAACTGGTAGATACTTACAATTAAGTCTAACTACTAAGTTTTAATTAGTTATTAAATGTCAAAGCCGTGATTTTAATCACGGCTTTTTTTTAAACTCTAAAAAATAGCTAATACTTTCTTCTCGTAGCCTATTTACTATTTTAGGCTTATACTAAAAAGGAATTAAAATCTAACCCTATAATTGAGCGAGATATAAATGAAAGAAGTTCGATCTTTTATTAAAACAGCATCATTAACTGAGCTAGAAAAAGCACAACAATTAATCACTGATGCGATTGCAAAATATACTGAGCAGCTACAAGCTAAACAGGAAGTGTTGGATCTTTTAAAAGAAAAAGGACTTACGTTAGAAGATTTACAAGACGGTACTGCAGATAAACGTACTAAAGTAAAAGCTAAGTATCGTATCGAAGTAGATGGCGAAGTGATTGAATGGACCGGTCGTGGTCGTCGCCCTAAAGCGTTTGAAGGTGTTGATTTACAAAAGCACCTAGCTTAATAAAGTAATAGGGAAGCCACGGCTTCTCTTTTTAATGGCGTATAATTTAATAACTAAACTTAGGCTTACGCTTTGTACGCGAGATTTAATTGGCCAAAACTTACCTTAAACTCCCCGCAGTCGCTTAGTATTTGTTAAACTGCATTTCTGGTTATTCTATTTACTATTTTCATGAGCTATAAATTAAGGCCGTATCAGCAAGAGGCCGTAGAGCGCACTGTTTTACATTTTCGAAAAACAAATGATCCTGCCGTGATTGTACTGCCTACCGGTGCGGGTAAAAGCCTTGTTATTGCAGAGCTTGCGCGAATTGCTAAGCAAAAAATTTTGGTGCTTGCACATGTTAAAGAGTTGGTAGAACAAAACGCACAAAAATATAAAAGTTTTGGTTTAGAAGCGAGTATATTTTCAGCAGGGTTAAAAGAAAAATCACTCAGCCACCAAGTTACCTTTGCCAGTGTTCAGTCTTTATCGCGTAATTTAAATAAATTAAATGAGCATTATTCTTTGCTTATTATTGATGAGTGCCACAGAGTAAATGGTGATAAAAAAAGCCAATATGGAAAGGTTATAAATACGCTCAAAGAATATAATCCTCAGTTAAAAGTATTGGGTTTAACAGCCACACCTTATAGATTAGGAATGGGGTGGATATACCATCATCATTACCATGGTTTTGTAAAAGGTAATAAAGAAAGTCCATTTAAAAACTGTATATTTGAATTACCGCTCAGGTATATGATCAAACATAATTACTTAACGCCGCCAAATGAAGTGGACGCGGCAATTAGTCATTATGATTTTTCGTCCTTGGCTACTAATGCGTTTGGTCAATATACGACTGATGACATGAATGCGCTTTTAAAAAATAGCGAGCGCGCAACGCAAGCTATACTGAAGCAGGTAATACAATACAGTGAAACCCGCCAAGGCGTGATGATATTTGCGGCAACGGTGATGCACGCGCAAGAAATTTTAACTTATTTACCCGCAGAGCAAAGTGCCCTTATAACTGGCGATACCCCAAATGTAGAGCGCGATAAATTAATAAATCAATTTAAACAAAAAAACATAAAATACCTCGTTAATATTTCTGTTTTAACCACCGGATTTGATGCGCCGCATGTCGATTTTATCGCTATTTTACGTCCCACCGAATCGGTTAGCTTATACCAGCAAATTGTTGGCCGTGGGCTTAGGCTAAATGAAGGAAAAACAGACTGCTTAGTTATAGATTACGCAGGCAACGGCTTTGATTTATTTCACCCTGAGGTGGGCGATAAAAAAGGTGATAGCGATAATGAGCCCGTTCAAGTGCTTTGCCCTGGGTGTGGGTTTGCAAATATTTTTTGGGGAAAAACCGATGCTGATGGCAAAGTAGTTGAGCATTTTGGCAGGCGCTGCCAAGGTTTATTAGAAGATGACGAAGGCCATAAAGAGCAATGCGATTATCGGTTTAGGTTTAAAGAGTGCGAACAATGCGGCGCTCAAAACGATATAGCAGCTCGTAAATGCCATGATTGCGGCGCAGTAATGGCCGACCCCGACGACAAGCTACGTAACGCCCTTAATTTAAAAGATGCGTTAGTACTGCGCTGTAGTGGGTTATCAGTGGTAAAACTTAAAGATGATTTAATTAAAGTAACCTACTTTGATGAAGATGGTGCAAGTTGCGATGAGGTATATAACCTTGCCAGTAAAGGCGGGCAGTATATTTTTAATAAACAGTTTGGTAAACGCCTAGGGCAGGGGCAAGCGCCTGTCGAATTTAAAAGTGCTGAGCAGGTTATAAAGGCACAGTTTGATTTAGTGCCCCCTGATTTTGTTATCGCGCGTAAAAGTAAAAAGTATGGCTGGAAGGTATCTGATAAATTATTTGATTACTCTGGCAACTTTAGAAAAGCTAATCAGTTAAGCGGCTAAGCTTAACTGATTTTTGTTAAGCGGCGTCTTCGTCCATTAAACCCCAGCCATCGCCATAGCCATTGTAACTATTAGCAATACTTTCAAGGTATTGCTCTGCTTGGCCAAGCAATGTGTGCTCTGGCACCATTTGTACATGAGTAATCACTTCCCACACGCCAGTGTCTTTACATTTTTCAACGTTTGCGCTTTGTACTAATGCATCAGAGATTATTTCTTTGGCAAATTTTTCAGCATCAGCTTGTTGTTCAAATAAAATGAAAAAATCGATTTGGTGCATTTTGCTTAAATCAACGCCAGCAGCGGCTATTTCGGCTAAAAGTTGGCCGTTATCATCATCAGGGAATTGCATTAAAAACTCATTTAAAATTAATTTTGTATTCGTAGCCACTATTGTAACCAAAATATTGCTTTAAAGCGTATTAATTTTGACTTTATAGGCTTTAAAGGGGAGTGAAATTTGGTGCAAGATTACCATTAAGTTAATGTGTTGCTCATTATGGCTATGGTAGTATGCAACTCATTGGTGGTTAAATTTTAAAGAATAAAAAGTAAGGATATTTACTTGTTCAAACAGTTATTACGTTTTGTGCTTTTTTTAGCTTTTTTTATAAGCACTCAAGCCAGTGCTGAGCAAAGGGTAATTGAAGATTACGAAATTAAAGGGATTAGTGGCGAGTTAGAAAGTAACGTTGAGCTCTATTTAAAACAACTGGTTGGCGAAAAACCCACCAGAACCTTGCGCCGCTATGCTAAAAAGCAAGTGCAAAGCAGTATTAAAGCGCTGGGGTATTACAACCCAACGGTAGACATTGAGTTTGATAAAGACGACAAAGAGCTTATCGTTAAAGTAGAGCGCGGCCCTGCAACGCGCATAGAAGCTATCAATATAACGCTTAATGGTGAGGGTAAAAACGACTCGCAATTACAAAACGTTATTAAAAACTTAAATTTAACCCAGGGCGATGTTCTTAATCATGGCAGGTACGACTCAGCTCATAAAAAAATAGAGTCAATGCTATTAGAGCTAGGCTATTTTGATGCTAAATGGCCAGCCCGAAAACTTGCTGTATCAGTGCAAAAAAACAGTGCCGTTATTACATTTAATATAGATACCGGCGTGCGCTACACGTATGGCAATATAATCATTGCCAGCGAAACCCCCGCAGAAAAATACATTCGTTCACTTGCACCTTTTACCCAAGGGCAAGCTTATAAAGCCACACAAATTGCCGATTATAACCTTGAGCTCTCAAGCACACCGTATTTTGCAAGCGTGCGTATTTATGCCGATATACCAGCAAGAGCCAACGGCCAAGTGCCTATAAATATTGATGTGCTACACAAACCTGCTAATAGCTACGAAGTAGGCGGTGGCTTTAATACCGAGCTGGGCCCGAAAGTGCGTTTTAAATGGAGTAAACCCTGGATCACAGAAGATGGGCATTACCTCGAAAGCAATTTAAATGTAGCTGAGAAACAGCAAGATATTTCTATGGCGTACACCATTCCGGTAGATGACCCTAACGACGATTTATGGCGTTTATCAGTGGGTTACAAGTTAGAAGATGAACTTGCCGATGACATATACAGTGAAATACTGACCGGCCAACTGCAGCGCCAATGGTTAACTGAAGATAAATGGGTACGCACGGCCTTTTTACGTCGAGACCAAGAAACATACCGCATTGGTGATGAACCAGAAGAAAGCACCGAAATGCTTATGCCCGGTATTAGCTATGCCCGTAAAAAGTCAAAAGGAGGCACAACGCCTTATTGGGGTGAGCAGTGGCTAATTTCGGCTGAGTTTGGTTTAGATGATGTACTTTCAACCACAAACTTAGTGCGGGTGCAGCTGCAGCATGCGTGGCTGCGAACCTATTTAGATAAACACTTAGTTTTTTTAAAAGCAAACGTGGGCGCTATGCTGGTCGATAATATTGAAAACGTCCCTTACTCACTGCGCTTTTATGCCGGTGGTGACCAAAGTGTACGTGGTTTTGCTTATCAGTCTATTTCTCCACAAGATGAAGACGGTGATTTAATTGGTGGTAAATACTTACTAACCAGTACTATTGAATACAATTACCAATTTGCACAAAATTGGCGCGCCGCTTTATTTGTTGATGGCGGTACTGCCACAAATGATTTTTCGGACGACTTTGAAGTGGGCGCAGGCTTTGGCTTTCGTTATTTAACACCCATTGGCCCCGTAAAAGTAGACCATGCATGGGGGCTTACTAAAGAAAGTAAAAGCACACGTTTAAGCATTACCATAGGGCCAGAAATTTAATGTCAGTATTTAAAAAAATATCCGCCGCCGTCATCGGCGTTTTAATCACGCTTGCCGTTATTATATTTTGTTTGTTATTTACTGCGCCCGGTAATCAATTTATTGCTTATAGTGCCAATAAAATGGTGGATGGCTTACATATCGAGATTAAAAAAGGGCGCTTTTTATATAACAACCCGTTTAATGTGAGCTTTAAAAACCAAAGTACAGATTTTAAAGCGCAGCAGCTTAAAATAGATTTATTTTGGTGGCAGTGCGATGGCCTATGTATTGAAAATGTAAGTGCGCGGTCAATCAAACTTGCCCTTGGCAATACACCTGAAGCCACACAACAGAGCAACCAAAAGCCATTAACTAAAATTACGTTTCCCTTTAATATTGCCGTTAAAAATGTAGCAATAAACAAATTTGTATTAAATCATTCCAGTGCTGATGTAACCGTAAATAACTTTACCCTTGCAGCGAAAGCTGAAGATGCAACCTTAGCATTAAAAAGCCTAACTATTAGTGATGTATTGGTAAAGCTTAAAGAGCAACCCGCTTCATCTAATCAACAAGCAACGGCTAATCAAGGCCAGGCGCTAACAGCGCTACCTGCGTTACCAGATATAGAATTTACATCGCCCCTTAATTTACGGGTAGAGCAGTTTGACGTTAAAAAGGTGGATATTGAGCAAGGTGAGCAAACTCACACAATCGAAAATATAGCGCTTGTATTAAATGTAGAAGATGAAAAAGTTAACTTACAAACGCTTAGCGCGCAGTACCAACAATGGCAATTAAATACAGAGTTAACTAGTGAGCTTGCAGGTAATTTACCATTAAACGCGAAAGTAGCGCTAAACAGCGACTTGCACCAAGCGAATTTAGCGTTAAGTGGTGACCTATCTGATTTAAACATAAACTTGCACACGACTGGTCAGTACCCATTAAATCTAACGGCAACGGCTAATTTAAAACAAAAAAATTATCCGTTTGAACTTACTGGTAAAGTTGAGCAATGGTTGATTGACGCTCAAAGTAACGAACTAAAAGTAAATAATGTTGATTTATCAGCCTCGGGTAATGCGGATGATTACACGCTAAGTTTAAAAGCGCATAGCCAATTAGGTGCCTATCCAGCTGTAGTATTAAACACGCAATTAAACGGCTCGCTTAGCCAAGCCCAGCTAAGTACCTTAAGCCTAAAAGCAAACGACAGTAGTGCAATATTTAAAGGTAATGTTAATTGGCAAAAGGGCATACAAGCCGACTTTACCGGTTCGCTAAATAGCTTAAAAGCACAATACTTAACAGATGCGCTTACAAGTAATATTTCTGGCCAGCTAGAAGGGCGCTTTAACAGCGAAGGGCAAAACTGGCACTTGCAAATGGATAATACACAACTTGCAGGTACACTGAACCAAACACCGCTTGAATTTGCCTCAAACTTTACACTTAACAATACGCTAAAAGCCAATATAGACAGCCTGTATTTAAGTAGCGGTGCCAATAAATTAACCTTGAGCGGGCAAGTTGACGACACCTGGCAGGTTGACGGAAAAGTAACACTTACCGGAAATGAGCAAACTAATCTGCCATTCGTTGCAAACGGTAAGGCCGATTTAAAAGTTAGAGGGCCCCGTTTAACCCCCGCCGTTGATTTATCGTTATTACTCGATAACTTTATGTATAACGACATAAACGTTAACAAACTCGCCCTTAACGGTCAGCTCGATACAGCCGCAGATTGGCAAACCGATGTGAGCTTAAACGTAGGCTCAGCAATGGTTGCTGATCAGGTAATTAATAGTGTTGAGCTAACTGCCACTGGCGATAAAACCGACCATCAGCTGGTGGCCGCCATAAATGCAGAGCAAGGCGCTGCTGAGCTTGAAGTAACCGGTAAGCTCAATAATGACGTGTGGAATGGCTCGCTCAGTAATATAACGCTAAGTGATAAAAAACTCAGCTTTAGTAATAGTAAAAAAATTGCGGTGATGTTTAATACCCAAACCAGCGATTTTGATGTGAGTGCGCATTGCTGGCGCTCAAACAAAAGTGAGCTATGTATTAATACCCTTGCGCAAACTAAAAACTTGGGCCAATTTAATGCTACGTTGAGCAATTTAGCGCTTGAAGAGCTTAAACACTTTTTACCAGATAACATGCGTACGCGTGGCGATATAAGCGGCGACTTTGCTGCAAATTGGAACGAGGGCGCATTAAAAACACTTCGCGCTAATTTAAATGCGGATGACCTTGTTGCTGTTCTTACCTCAGAGGAAGATCGGTTTAGATTACCCATCGAAACGCTAAAAGTCAGTGCCTACACTGATTCTAAAACGGGTAAGCTAGAGGCCGATTTACGCTCAAGTGTGCTAGGTAAAATAGCCACCGAAATTAATATTGATGATATTCAAAATCAGCAAACATTAAACGGTCACCTTAATATAGATAAAATATTGCTATCAGACTTACATCCATTTCTCGAAACCCTTGAGCAATTAAAAGGCGATATAACAGGTAACGTGGCAGTAGCCGGCACTTTGCAAGACCCTCTATTAAATGGTGAGCTAAATGTCAGTGATATCAATTTAGAAGGTGAGCAGTTGCCGGTGGTGTTGCAAAAATCTAATGTAAACATTTTATTTAATAAAACCACCGCCACAATTAAAGGTAATTTAAACGACACCCAAGGCGGTAAAATCAACCTAACCGGCGACGCAGATTGGCAAGGTGCACAGCCTGAGGTAAATGTAAGCGTTAACGGCGAGCAGTTTTTTGTTCGCGCGCAGCAAGGCGTGACGTTTAAAGTATCGCCTGATTTAACTATTGGGCTCGCAAATAATGCATTAAAGCTGTCTGGCGAAGTGATTGTGCCTTATGGCAGGGTAATGATTGAAGAGCTGCCAGAGGGCGCCGTTCAAGTGAGCGACGATGAGATTATTGTTGATCAACAAACTGAAACGGCTGAAAACGTGCCGTTTGATTACGATGTAAATTTAAAAGTGATTGTTAAAAACGATGTAAAAATAGAATCGTTTGGTCTTGAGTCGAAAATAGCGGGTGATTTAGCCATCAAAATGAGCCAAGGTGCCCCTATAATTGCTACCGGCGAGCTAAATTTAATCGATGGTACGTATTTAGCTTTTGGCCAAGATTTAATTATTAGTACTGGGCAAATAGGGTTTAGTGGCTCAATTGAGCAACCATTTTTAAATATTAAAGCCATCCGTAATCCAGACACCACAGCAAACGATGTTGTGGCAGGTGTTACGCTTACTGGTAACGTTGAGCAACCTACCTTAAAAGTATTTTCTGAGCCGGCAATGGATCAAGCACAAGCGCTGGCCTATTTACTCAATGGGCAGCCGCTAGGCGAGGGCGACAGTTCAAGCGATGCCATGCTTACTCAGTTATTGCTCTCACAAGGGGTGAGCCGTAGTGAAGGCGTTGTATCTAAAGTTGGCGAAACCATTGGTTTATCTGATGTAAGCTTAAGTTCAACGGGCTCTGGCGATAACACTAAGCTTGAAATATCGGGCTATGTAGCGCCTAGCTTACAAGTTAAATACAGCGTAGGGGTATTTGACTCGCTCAGCGAGGTCGCTATTCGCTATCAGCTGCTTTCGCAATTTTATGTAGAGATCACCAGTGGTTTAAATCAAAATGTTGATTTACTCTACAAATTTGATTGGGACTAAATAGGCAGTATAAGGATTATATGAAAGGATTATATTTAGCAGCACTAATAACAGGATTAACTGGCTGCGCCCAATACACAGAGCAACACGCGGGCACTCAACAAACTCCAATCCGTAGCGCAAGCGAGGTAATAAAGCACGCTAAAGCGCACGAATGGCGAAATGTAGACAAGCAAAATGTTTTAAAAATTACGCTGCCTACAGGGGCGGCTTATGTTGAGCTTAACCCGCAGCTTGCAGCTAAACATACTGCGCACATAAAACAACTTGCACGAGAAGGCTTTTATAAAAATACCCGTGTTTATCGTTTTGTTGAAGGGTTTGTAGCACAAGGAGGCGACAGCTCAGGCAATAAAGCAATTAAAACGGCTAATAAAACTGTACCTGCAGAGTTTTACCATAGCACCGCACAGCCGCTTAAAATTACAGAGCTGCAAGGCGATGGTTACGCGCCTGTAACGGGGTTTTTAAACGGTTTTGCTGTCGCACAAAACGCCTCTAATACACAAACTTGGCAAGTACATTGCCACGGTGTATTTGCCATGGCGCGTGGTAATGAGGTAAACAGT
Source organism: Pseudoalteromonas sp. UBA6610 (assembly GCF_002433295.1). Taxonomy (NCBI): domain Bacteria; kingdom Pseudomonadati; phylum Pseudomonadota; class Gammaproteobacteria; order Alteromonadales; family Pseudoalteromonadaceae; genus Pseudoalteromonas; species Pseudoalteromonas sp. UBA6610. The sequence continues at coordinate 62,056 of NZ_DJHW01000115.1, forward strand.
GCAAGCACTGAATTTTTTGTCACCATTGGCCAAGGCCCGCGCTACCTTGATAAAAATATTACTGTATTTGGAAGAGTGCTTGAAGGTATGGAGCACTTTAATCGCTTAAAGCGTAAGCCTATTCTTAATACGCCATTTAACCCAATTACAAACATTGAGGTGTTAGCCGATATTAAGCGTGATAAAAGCACCTTTAATGTTATGAAAACAGACTCGCAATCGTTTAGAGAATTGATTGAGGCGCGAAAAAATCGCACCGAACCTTGGTTTGTATACGCCCATAATTATGTTGATGTGTGCGCTATGCCTATTCCGACTAAGCGCATTGATTAACTTATAAAAAAGGAGCTTAAGCTCCTTTTTTATGGTGATATTTAAGTCGATTGGTATTACTGGCGATTAATTTTTACCGCAAAAGGCGTATCGTTATAGTGCGTTGAACGATACGGATTTATATCCAGCCCACCGCGGCGTGTATAACGCGCATAGACTTCAAGCTCTTTAATGTTTAGCTGCGTGGTTAAATCACTATAAATACGCTCTACACATTGCTCATGAAACTCATTGTGGGTTCTAAATGAAATTAAATAACGCAAGAGTGCCTCATGGCATATTTGCTCACCAGTGTAACGAATAATTATACTGGCCCAATCTGGCTGCGAGGTAATTAAGCAGTTAGATTTAAGCAAATGGCTGTGCAGGGTCTCAGTAACCAGGGTGTCACTTTTTGATTTAAGTGAGTAGGCGTCAATATCGTAGTTATCTATTTCAATATCTAAATCGTCAATACACTGCCCAGGTAATGGCGTGCAAGGTAAACAGTTATAGTCATCTGGTGCGTATAACGTTACCGCTACATCGCTATTTACCGCATTTGATAAGTCTTCAATTAAATGCTGTTTTACCACCTCAATACTTTCAAAGCGGGTTTGATTAAAGCTATTTAAGTAAAGTTTAAACGACTTAGACTCAATAATATGGCTGCTTTGGCACGCAAAAGTAAACAGCGCCACGGCAACCTGCGGTTTACCTTTAGCGTTTAACCACGAAAGCTCATAACCTGTCCAAATATCTTGGCCTTTAAAGGGCAACTCGGCTTCGTCAATATTTAAAGCATCACGATTTAACTTGCGGGCAATAGGAAAAAGCAAGCTAGGCGAATATACATCTACGTATTCAGTAGATTGTCCTAACACACTACCTTTAAGGTCTGGAGAATTGCTGTAATCTGTCATGTTTGCTCTTAAATAGTTACAATAGGGACATTATATCTAATTTAAATGAGTTTCGCAGTATGTCTGTTGCAATGCAAATGGCCCAACTTCACACGCAATTTTGTGAAAAAACCGTTAAAAACACCGCTAAATATCCGCTTATGGCACACGATGAACAATGGCCTAGCCCTTGCGAGTTTGGCGAGGTAGACTCACAAGGCAATATTCAATGGAAAAGTGCTTTGCAAACCCCTGCAGGTTCATTATCAGATTTAGCTAACGCGCTTGAACTGAGCTTCCCAGCAGGGGTTGATGAGTTTTATGGGCACATGTATGGCGGTAGCATTTTAGCTAGTATAGATGGTCACCGTGTGGAGTTATTACAAGCTTGGAATAAAGATGATTTTGACCTGCTGCAACAAAATATTACCGGTCATGTATTAATGAAACGAAAATTAAAGCAGCCAGAAACCCTATTTATAGGTTTAACTGAGCAAGATGACTTACTGGTTACCGTGCAGCTAAAAACCGGTGAGGTATGTTTAGAGTACGTAGGTAAAAAGCCGCATCATGTACTTGCACCCAATATAGAATCTTTTTTAAAAGCGCTTGAGGTTTAGATTAATTAAACTAATGTGCAGTAATAGTAATTATTGTGCAGTATAAGCCCTGTGCAAGATGCGTTAAAGGTTGCTCAGTTATTACAGTAAAAATAACGATACTGTAGCCTTACTTGCCGCTTTTACTTAATTTAATTGAGCATTAAAAAATCAGCTTAGTGCAATGCATTAAGCTGATTTTGTATAAGGTGTGTAACTTTATTTTGCAAAGTGCAGGCTTTTAGTTACTGAAAATCCCACGAAACATTAGATACCAACCCACACGGCTCACACCTAAAATCAAATAACCCAAACCACGGCTCTGGCAATTTCCACTCACTATTGCAGCTAGGGCATTTACGCTCAAGTTCTGAGGCTTTATCTACACCGCCTACACGGTATAAATAATAATAAACCGGTTTTTGAGTTAAAAAGCGGATACGTTTAGCAATGTCTTTACCGCGACGATATAAGTCACTTTGTGTGCTTGATATTTCTTCAAGCGCTGGAAATTCACACCGAGTAGCGCCGTTAATTTGTATTTGATCGCAGGCTTGCCAATCTTCTTGCCATTTTATGAGTGTTTTATAATCCCCATTAGCAATGGCCGGAATAGTAAATAATGGCACAGGTAAAAAGTCATCACCACAATACAGTGGGCTACAGGTATGCACATAGGTTGTGTATAAAATATAGCTTGAAGGCGATTTACAGGTATCGGCACCGTTTGAGTGAATGTCTTGGCCGATAACTTTTATTTTAGGAGCAAGTAAACCTGCACTGTGCAGCTTCTCAATACTGTGTTTTACAAAAGGGCTATTATTTAATGGGTGCATGGCGTCTTCGGTTGGGCACATTACACGGGTAATAAAATAGCCATCTTTTAGTACAGTTGGGAATTCTTCACCCATAATTTGGCCGTTAAAACGCAGTGCATTAACTAATCGGTTAATGGCTTGCTCGGCTTGCTCTAGGGTGGTGTCTTGGTAGCAGTCAAACGTTAAATCAACAACGAACATTTATAGTCTCAAATTATTTTTGCTCTAACAGGGCTAGCAACCTATCGAGTTTTTTCTCAATGCGATCGAGTTGAGATGTTTTAGGCTCAACGATGCTCTGCTCAGGGTTTTTCATTAAATTATGAATTGAATCAGGGTTATTTTTATATTGGCTTACTGCGGCAATAATAACCGGCATAGGCACAGGTTGTGCTAAACGGCTTTTAGTTAGGGCAACAGTAGGGGTTTTGCCTTCATCAAGAAGGACTTTAATTGCATCAAATACAACTGCATTCATTAGATTTGTAACTCTTTAATATATAAGCGCAGCAAGTGTTTGCTGCGCGGGTGCTATAGTAGCAACAATACCAAGGCGCATAAAGCCTTGGTATAAGTAGAGGGGGGATTATACCAATTCGCAATAATACTTAATCATTTTGCGGGGCTAAACGGGTCGCTACCTGTGTTAAAAATTTTTCATTTAGAACAAGCAAATAGTGAATTCTTGCTTAGCTATAAACACGTTTATCGAGCCTCAAAATAGGTCGCATAATTAAGCAAATTAGTATTACTTACCTTCTTGGCGAAGCCTCACATCAAGTTCATCAATTACTTCGCTCCACGCGCCATCTTCTGCTAGCGATTCTGCTAAAAAATGCTGCTGTGATTCATCCCAAAAAGGAGCTTGTTGTAAAAGCGTTGTGTCTTCTAGTGAGTGAGAAGCAATAAAATCGTCAATCTGTTGTTCTGAGCTAGGTAAACCCAATTGTGCAAACAACGTTTTCATATCGTGTTTTGTCGTATCCATATTATTACTCCATCTGATTAAATTAAACCAAGCTTAGAGCCAGACTATAGGCTTTGCTAGTTAAACTCTCGCTGAATTGACGGTATTTTTGCTTTAGGTATATAGTTAACTTGCAGTATAGATAAACATTTTCGCCATACAATTGCTAATTACTTTATATACGGTAAATAGTTTGGCAACGTTGAGGGTAGTAAAGCAAAAAGGATACACAATGACAGTCACCTCTAATGAGCACACATTAAGCGTACAATACCTTGCCCCTGAAGATATAAGCACTGCAGGGAGTTTAATCTATCAGGCCTATCATGATGATCCGCTACTTCAAAATTTATTAGGTTATGATCAACATAATATAGCTGCCTACGAGAAAAAATTACGCTCAGTGATACGCGAAGAGCTCAGTGCTTTTTGGCAAGAAAAACTGCCATTAATAGGCTTGTACCGCGATGATAAATTAAAAGCGGTGGCGTGTGTATTTGAGTCAAGCAGCCAATTACAACCAGAGCGTTATTGGCATTGGCGCTTAAAGTTAATGCTGAGCGCAGGGTATTTGCAAACCAACCAACTAATAGAAAAAGAGCAAACAATACGCACTGCGCTTAATGAGATTGGCGATTACTACTATTTAGCGTTTATTGCGGTAGACCCGCACGTGCAAGGCCACGGGCTTGGGCGCTACCTGTTACGAGGCTTAGATGATTTAGCAACTAAAAACACAGGAGCTAAAGGGCTTGCCGTTTTTGTTACACGCCAAGAGCATAATACGTTTTTTAAATCAGAAGGATTTAGCACTTATAAAGCACTTGCCTTTAATAAAGTATCCGGAGAGCTTCTTTTTAAACCATATGCAAAGTAAGTCTGTAAGCGATAAGCGCCATTACGGACATATGCCCGTGAGATATATCTTACATTGACGTGCGCATTATCAGTTACGGTCGTTCATAAATGCAGCTTTAAAAGGGTAAGCTTTTGTTTAGTATTGGGTTTTATATTTTTTCATATATATTACGAAAAATTAATTTTGTTTACCTAGTAGGATGAAACCCAAACTCGCGTAGTATTTAACTTGTCAAGACGACATAGCTTAATGACTAAGCTACTGCCAAGGATACGGAATAGGCAACATAGCAGATGCTAGCAGGAAGCATAAAGGACAAGTTAAAAAGGACGCAAGGACGAACTAGGAAGTGCATGAAGCGCTTAGTAGTTGGAACTACTTAAGGATATTTACGGATGAGGCTACAGGAAGTAGCAGGAGCGTTAGTTTACGCAGGATGGCCAAGGCGGCAAGTGGAAAATGCAGGATGCATTTAAAGTGGCAGGAGCTACTTAAAAGGATGACCAAGGATGATGCTACAGTAAGTAGCCAAGCGTTAGTTTACGTGGGTTAGCCAGGATGGTTATGGATTTTGCAGGATGCAATGTTGAGGGTAAATAGGGTTGTTTACTCGTTCAGGGGATGATAATACGGATTTTGGGTCAAGGATAACAAGCAGGATGCTGTAAGAGTGGGGCGTAACTTTTGTTACGCCTTAGTTTTATGTATTAACTTATTTTAGTGGTTTCACTTTAACCCCACCGGTTTTAACGATAAGAGTTAAATTTTGTGTGGCGGCACAACAACGCTTTTTAGCATTTCATTTTCCATAATTAAAATACCTTGATAGGCATTTTCGCCATCACTTGAAAACTCAAACATAAATTCGCTTTTGATCCCCGGTTTGCCATTTTTTAAAATGCCAAAGCGGCGTTTTGTGCACGCTACGCTCATTAACTGAACCTGTAATTGCTCAGCTTGGCGCGCGGCATGACTGTTAGCAGCTTCTGCTACTTTTCGGTTTAGCCAAAATAAGTAAATTACAGCGCCAATGGCGATAAACGTCCACAAAGTAGCCATTAAGAGAACAACCTTCCAATTGCGCGAGCGAGCGTTTCGCTGCGGTTTTCTTTACGTAATAAGCCTAATAAATGTGGGCGTATAGTGGGTATTGCAACTAAATCAGCAAAGATACTGGGAAATAGCTCGGCAATTTGCTGGTGGTGCGCACAATTATCCATAAAAATATGTAAGCGCTCAGGCTCTTCTAGTTGAGAAAAGCATCGCCCTGCAATCGTTAAAAGTACATCTGAATCAGTGCCAACAGATGAGCTTAATGCAGCATCTACTAGTTGTGTACACAGCCCTTGCGCTTGGCTTTTTGAAAGTGAGCGCAGTGCGGCAGTTAGTGCAATTGTATCGTTATTTTCAATGGCAGTGTGGCCATAGGCAACTAAAAGCTCACTGAGTGATGGCGGTATTTCAACATGCTCAAGCATGGCGCTCAAAGGCTGCAATACCTCTAGTGGTAAATGCGGCCAAGCTTTTTGCAAGTTTGCTAAGTTGTTGTCGTTATTTAAGCGCAGTGAAAAATCGGCAATCCCTTGTAGCGCAACGCTTTGCCAATCATCAAAACCTAAAGTGCCACTAAAGTAAAGCTGCGTGTGCTCGTAATATTTAGAGGCTGGTTGCTTTAACAATACTTTAAGTTGGGCGTTAAAAGCCGCTAATTTATTTGCATTAGGGGTAAACACATAAGGGTTATTATCTAGCTTACCATCGGCTTGCTCGCCGGTAATTTCGCTGCCTAGGGCCTCAATTACCATATTAGCGAAATGATCGCGGCTCGCGCTCACTAATTTACTTTGCTCATCAAGTGGAAACTTTAAAAACCATACATAAGGTTCTTTACTCGCTTTGCTATCCCAAAATTGAATAGCCAGCCATGCGTGCCCCGCAAGCGGATAAGGATAAGGAACTTGCGCTTGCTCAATAGCTAAAAACTGTTTTTTATCAAGCTTAGTAATATGCCTGCCAATATCAAAAGCACGCCATTGTGTACCGGCGCCATCTAAAAGTTGGCCAAGTGTCGCTATGTGTTCGCTCATCGTTATCTCAATTGTTTTTACTGCAAAATTGCCTCAATTATACGCCATAGCAGGCATTGAGGGAACAGGGTATAATTGCCCTATAACGTAAAAAGAAGAGTGGTTATGTATCAGCAAACGCAGGCTTATTTAAACCAATTAAGCATACTTTTAAAAAAACATGAGCTGTGGCAAAGCACGCCAATAGAGGCGCATAAATTACAATCTCAAGTGCCTTTTTGTCACGATACCATGGCATTTGAGCAGTGGTTACAGTTTGTATTTATTGAAAAAATGCAGCAATTAATAACGCTTAACCAACCATTGCCGCAAAATTTTGCCATTGCGCCTATGGCAGAAATGGCGTTAGTGGATAAAACCGGCAGCGGCGAAATTATAACGCTACTTAGTGAACTTGATGCTTTTTTGGGTAAACCCCATGACTGAAAAGGGTGAAACTGTAGAGTACGGCGAGCTTAATATTCTTTACCAAGACGAATACTTTGTTGCCATAGATAAGCCCGCAGGCTTATTGGTTCATCGCTCTTTTTTAGATAAACATGAAACCCAGTTTGCAATGCAAATGCTGCGCGACCAATTAGGGCAACATGTATTTCCGGTGCACAGGCTAGATAGACCAACATCAGGTGTGCTGCTATTTGCTTTAAGTTCAGAATCTGCCCGAGACATGAACAAGCTATTTATTGAAGGCACTATTACAAAGCGTTATTTAGCGCTTGTACGTGGTTTTGCGCCTGAATCGGTGTTTTTAGATAAACCGTTAAAAGAAGAGCTTGATAAAATAGCTGACAAATTTGCCACGCAAAATAAAGCGCCACAAGCGGCGCAAACACAATTTAATTGTCTGCATCAAGCCACGCTACCAATTCCTATTGGTAAATACCCCACGGTGCGTTACTCGCTCGTAGAGTGTTTTCCAAAAACAGGGCGAAAGCATCAAATTAGGCGCCACCTTAATCATTTATCAATACCTATTATTGGTGATGTAAATCATGGTGATAACCAGCATAATCAATTTTTTAGGGAGCATTTTGCACTGCGGCGGTTAATGCTATTTGCAACGCAGCTTAGTTTTGTGCACCCTTACACGCATAAACCCATCGTAATTAAAGCGCCACTAGGTGAAGACATGCTTAGTATATGTAAGCAACTAGGTTGGCCACAGCAAGAAAAGGATTATTAATGGCACATATTAGTATTTTTGTAGGCAGCGTTAACGGCGGAGCAGAACGTTTAAGCTATGATGTTGCAAATACAATTGAAAAAGCAGGGCACACTGCGAGCGTTATTAGTGAGGCCTCACTTGATGATATAAAAAACGCCTCACATATATTAGTTGTTACCTCTACCACAGGGCAAGGCGATGTACCTAGCAATTTAGCTGGGCTCTACTTTGCTATGAACAGCACATTTCCGATGCTAACTGATAAGCCATTTGGTGTTATAGCCATGGGCGATAGATGCTACGGCGATACGTTTTGCGGTGCAGGGCGCAGCTTTGATGAGCTACTACGTGACTTGCAAGCTAAGCCGGTAGGAAACCGTTTAGAAATAGATGCCTGCGAAGACTTTGAGCCATGGCCTGTAGCAGAGCCGTGGTTAAAAGCATGGCTTGAAAAATTACCAGCTTAGTAACACCAATGCGCAATAATACTTAATCATTTTGCGGGGTTAAACGTGTCGCTAGCTGCGTTAAAAAATGCTCATTTACGACTGCATGGATGCAGAAGGTAGAGCCATGCAGGAGCAATTGCCGAGAACAACTAAATAGCGAATTTATTGCCTAGCTATTAACACGTTTTTCCGGCCTCAAAACAGAGCATTTAATTAAGCAAATTGGTATTAACTGCTTATATGTACAAAAAAAGGAGCGCATGCGCTCCTTTTTTAATTATTAAACAGTGGGTTAACTACTTCTTACATCAACCTTAAGCTTTAACTTTTGGCCAGGCTGTAAATACTTTTGGCCGGCTAAGTTATTCCACTTAATAATTTCGTTTACGGTTAAATTAAATTTAGACGCAATACGTGCAAGCGAGTCACCACGGCGTACTTTGTAAGTAATGGTGCGATTAGTACTTGCAGTTGCTTGTGGTTTACTCGCGGATTTATAAACAGTGAGCTTTTGATTTAAGCGCAATACTGAGTTTTTCTTCAGTTTATTCCACGAGGCCAACTCATCCATGGTGACATCGTATTCGCGACTAATGTCCCACAGGGTGTCGCCACTTTTAACCGTGTGCGACAGCTTAGTACGGGTGGCTTTATTAGCAGCTAAACGCATTTGCTTAGGTAAATGTTCGCTATTAATTGCGCCATCGGTTAAGGGTACTAATAACTGTTGGCCAATACGTATGGTGTTTGACTTTAATTTATTAAGCGAGCGAATAGCACTAGTGCTGGTGGTAAACTTTTTAGCAATAACCGATAGGCTATCTCCGCGCGCCACAGTGTATTGCTGCCAGCGTAAGCGGTCTTTAACATCGGTTTGCGCCAGCTTTTGGCTGAATTGTTCCGCTTTATCGGTGGGTAATAGTAAAAAATGCGGACCGTTAGGGTCGGTCGCCCAGCGGTTAAAGCCTGGGTTTAACCTGTATAGCTCAGTAAGAGTCATATCGGCCATATCTGCGGCCAGTGCTAAGTCAATCTGCGTGCCTACATCAACCACTTCTACAACTTGCGCGTTGATAACCGGTTTCCATTTTACATTAAACTCATCAGCGCGTTTTAATAAATCGGCAAGGGCTAAAAGCTTTGGTACATACGCGGTGGTTTCGCTTGGTAAGTCGAGAGACCAAAAGTCTGTAGGTAAATGCTTTTTACGATTTTTCTTAATCGCACGCATTAAACGCCCTTCGCCTGAATTATAAGCCGCAATGGCGTTTAACCAATCGCCTTCAAGGGTTTTGTGTAAATACGATAAGTAATCAAGGGCAGCACGCGTAGATTGCACTATGTCGCGTCGGCCGTCGTACCACCAGTTTTGTTTTAAATCAAAACGCTCGCCAGTGGCTGGCATAAATTGCCAAATACCCGAAGCACTGCGATTAGAGTAGCCAAATGGGTCAAACGCGCTTTCTACAATAGGTAAAAGGGCAATTTCGATAGGCATTTCGCGCTTTTCTACTTCTTCAACAATAAAGTGTAAGTAAGGTTCTGCGCGTTTTGAAATGCGGTCTAAATAAGCTTGATGACGCGCATAGTAATTTCGCTCGGTAACAACAGGGCGGTTTTGCGGTACATCAATAGACAGTTGGTAGCGAATGCGCTCCCACACATCGTCAAAAACGGGGGCGTCTTCGCTCTGCTCAACGTGTTGATATTGGGCGTTTACCATCAATGCATTGTTAATATCGTTAGGGCTTGCGCCTTCTAAGCGCTTATTTGCTTGGGTAGCAGCTTGTGCGTCTGAATCTACGGTTGTTAATGTTTGACAACCACTTAGCGCAAGCGCCAAGGCAATTAATAGAGGAGATTTATTCATATATACCAATACATCAGGTAAAAAAACTCGGCGAATACTACCCGTTATGAGTCAACATTGCCACTTAACGACCAACTTTAACATGTTGATAAAACCATTCGCTATTTTTAAACCAATGGTTTTACCTAGGATATACCTAACCACGATGCTGCAAAATTAATTACAACAGGTCAACATATCTTAACTAAAAGTTGTCTTTGAATCGTCTCAGACTTGCAAAGTTTTCCCATGGTTCATTGTTTTTTGTAACCAACACAAATTCTTTTGGAATTAACTCTGTAATAGTAGGTAGGTCGCTGCGCATAAATGGATTAACTTTAAGCTCTTGGCCTATTGTACTTGGCAGTGTAATTTCGCCCTTAGCACGCTGTGCATCTACTTTATCGCTGTATTGGAGTAGCTCAGGGTTACGCGGCTCTACGGCTTTTGCAAATGCTAAATTGGCTTGCGTATATTCATGCGTGCAATACACTTTGCAGGTTTTAGGTAGCTCACGCAGCTTATTAAACGACTCCCACATTTGCTCAGGCGTCCCTTCAAATAATCGCCCACAGCCCCCACTAAAAAGGGTATCACCTGTAAAAGCCAACTCTTCATGAATATAACAAATGTGATCAAGCGTATGGCCAGGGGTGGTAATAATGTTAAAACGCGTACCCAATACCTCAATGCTATCGCCATCAACCAGTGTATTGGTGATCCCCGCAAACGGACTGTTAATAGGACCGTACACTGCAATGTTTGAAAACTGTTTTACAAGCTCGGCTACGCCACCGGTATGATCGCTATGATGATGGGTAATTAAAATGCCACCAAGCTGTAAGTTATGCTCTGCTAAATGCGCCATAACGGGCTGTGCGTCGCCTGGGTCAACCACCCACGCTAGGTCGCTATTATGGGTAGTTAAACACCAAATATAATTGTCAGAAAATGCTTTAATTGCTTTAACTTGCACCATATTAATTTGCTCTATAAAGTGACGGGTAACACCTAGTATAACGAGCTATAAAAATGAAACCAGCCCTTAGTTTTCAAGAAGGACCCAAACCGCTGTCATGGCAGCAGTTCCCTCATGGGGATTATTTACGTGCTGACATTGAACAAAAAATGGATCAATGGCTGCCGCGTATGTTTGGTTACCATATGCTTAAATTAGGTAATTTAAGTGGCGAGCTTAATACCAGCATAAGCACTATAAAACACCAAGTATGTGTTGCCGAAGAGGGGCCTTACACAGGTGTAATAGCCGATATAGACGAACTGCCTTTTTATGAGCACAGTGTTGATGCGTGTATTTTAAGCCACTGCTTAGAGTATCACTCAGACCCACATCACATATTACGCGAGGCGCATCGCACACTTATACCCGGTGGTTACATTGTTATTACCGGATTTAATCCGTTTAGTTTATGTGGATTGGCGCAAATGTTGCCCTTTAGTGGCCAAAAGCTGCCGTGGACGGGGCGTTTTTTTACGCCTGCGCGGGTAAAAGATTGGCTTAATTTATTGGGGTTTGAAATTATTAGCGATGAGCGCTTTATTTACTCATCTCTTGCGCGGGGTAACAGGCTTTCACGGTTTGCATTTTGGCGCAGTTTTGCTAAACAGTATTTAAAACCTATGGGGAGTGTTTATATGCTGGTGGCGCGAAAACGCGTGGCTCCGCTTACGCCTATAAAACCTAAGTGGCATGCAAGGCCGCAGTTTTCACCTGTAAAAGGGGCAGGGCTCAGACAAACCTCAAAGCAGCACTTTAAACAGTATGAGCAAAAAAATAATAATAGTTAAATAATGTAACTAGGCACTTTTAATACCATGAGCCTTACACTCATGGCATTAAAAGTGAGAAAGCTTTTACGGGTTAAGGCTGATACCCTACATCATCAAGTAGGTTGCTACTGCCTGCAGCATCACGTGCCAAATCGTCAACTATTTCGTTATATTTATGCCCGCTATGTCCCTTTACCCATTTCCATGTAACCGTGTGCTCGCTACAAGCGCTATCAAGTCGCTTCCATAAATCAACATTTTTAACCGGCTTTTTTGCCGATGTTTGCCAGCCCCGTTTTTTCCAATTTGCAATCCACGACTCAATACCCTGCTTAACATATTGGCTATCTGTGGTGAGGTTAACGGTGCAAGGGCGGGTAAGTGATTCAAGGGCAACAATGGCAGCGAGCATTTCCATACGGTTGTTTGTGGTGAGCTTATACCCTTGGCTTAATTTTTTTTCGTGGCCGTTATAAATCATAAAAATACCATAACCACCAGGGCCCGGATTACCTAAACATGAGCCATCGGTGTAAATCTCTACGGTTTTTTGCACTGTTTTACCTTGATATTATGTACAATAAAGTGATTATAGAAAGATACCAGAGTCAGGCTAAATTCGATATGGCACGTAGACAAATAGTTTTAGATACAGAAACCACCGGCATAGACCCCAAACAGGGGCACCGGATTATAGAAATTGGGTGTGTAGAATTAATAAACCGACGTTTAACTGGTAATAATTTTCATGTTTACATTAACCCACAACGCAGCATTGAAGAAGAAGCAATAGATGTTCACGGTATTACCAACGAGTTTTTACGTGATAAACCACTTTATCGCGATATAGCGCAAGAGTTTTTTGACTACATTAAAGGTGCTGAGCTTGTAATACATAACGCCCCGTTCGATGTGGGCCATATGGATAACGAGTTTGCGCTGCTTAACCAAGGCTACCCAAATACGCACGAGTACTGCCAAGTTCTCGACACCCTTAAAATGGCGCGTGACTTGCATCCTGGTCAAAAGAACAACCTAGATGCTTTGTGCCGCCGTTACGATATAGACAACGCAAAACGAACATTACATGGCGCATTACTGGATTCTGAAATTTTAGCCGATGTTTACCTTGCCATGACTGGCGGGCAAACCAAGCTAAACTTAAACCAAAATAAAGATGACGGCAGCGAGCAACAGACTGGTGGCATAAGACGCTTAAGTAGTGACCGAGCACCTTTAGTTGTACTGCGCGCAAACGACGCTGAGCAAAGCGCACACGAAGCACGACTCGATCTTGTAGACAAAGAAGGCGGCCACTGTTTATGGCGCGCTGAATAAGGCCAACTATGAAAACGATGTATTTTATAACTGTACTGTGCGCCACCTCACTGTTTAGCGCCAGTGCGTTTGCCGTTAAGCAAGTAGAGCTACTTAAACGCGACGGCGAACAAAATGAAATACCGCTGCTAGATAACCGTTTTCGTATAGACAGCCAATTAGACGAAATAACCTTACTATTTTTTAGAAAGCCAGGTTCGCCCGCGGTTATTTTAGTCAGGCCCGATGGCAGCAAGTACTTTGCCACTAACGCCGTTAAAGATCCCAACCTCGATTGGTTTGATGAGCTTAGTTACGACTTAATCACCATAAAAAAACCGATGGCTGGCCCATGGCAAGTTATTGGCCGCATTTTGCCCGACAGCCGCATTGTGGTGTTAGGGGAAGTGTCTTTAAAAGCACAGCCACTACCTCCTATGTTGTTTAGAGGCGAGACAATAAAAATAACGGGCGAAATTTTAAATGATGATGAGCCTATCGATGCTAACTTATTCACAGATGTAGTTAGCCTAAACGTTGACTTTGTAAGTACCAACGATGAAAGCTATGCAAACTTTGGTGCAGGCACTCAAGAAGTTGCCGAATTTAAAGACGATGGCCGCGGCTTTGATGAACGCCCTAACGATGGAGTGTTTACTGGCGAATTTAAATTAGACTTTCCTGCAGGACAGTGGACACCAGAACTCTATATAGCGACCCCCTTATTACAGCGACGCATTGTGCAAGACCCTATCATTGTGCATGAACCGCCATTTAAATCTGAGGTCGCACTGGCAGAGCTTGATACTGACGATCACCAGCTAACTATTAATATAGATAGCAACATAGTTAAACCTGAAACCGTTATTGTGCAGGGAAAAATTTATTACCCTAATAATGAAGAGCAAATGTTTACAATTGACGCGCAAGCGGGTGATACACGCCAACTAGCAATTAAAAACTATGATTGGGGAAGATACAGCGTTGAACTGTCTGTTTTTGGCACTAATATAAACGGTCGTGAGTTTATGGCCACAATACCAACATACAAATTTGAGATAGAAAGGCCAATAGAAGCAGTGCCCGAAATAGACCCTGCTACGCTTATTGATCAAAACCTGGCCTTGGAAGCTGAGCCCATTGAAGAAAAAATGGCCACTTCTACATTAGTGACTTTAATCGTGGGCTGTAATTTACTCATTTTATTGTTAGGGTGGTTAGCAATTCGTATTTTTGTACAGAAAAAGCCAATCAAATTTAACTTTAAACTGCCTTTTTTAAACAAAAAGAAAGTAAACGATGAGAGCAACGCCGATGCAGAAAAAAATCAAGTCGGCAAAAATGGCTCAAAAAGTGACAAATCAGGTGAAATTTTAAACCTTTCGATGTCAGATGACTAAAAAACCTGTAAAAAAACAAAAAAGCCCTTGACGAAGTAGGGGCTGATTCGTATTATTCACGCCGCTGCAAAGGGAGACCTAAGCAGAAACGAAAATGCGGAGTGGTAGTTCAGTTGGTTAGAATACCGGCCTGTCACGCCGGGGGTCGCGGGTTCGAGTCCCGTCCACTCCGCCAATTTTCGACAATTTGTAAGTAGACGCTGGAGTGGTAGTTCAGTTGGTTAGAATACCGGCCTGTCACGCCGGGGGTCGCGGGTTCGAGTCCCGTCCACTCCGCCAACACTTACACAACATATGGTTGTAAAACATATTCTTATTATGGAGTGGTAGTTCAGTTGGTTAGAATACCGGCCTGTCACGCCGGGGGTCGCGGGTTCGAGTCCCGTCCACTCCGCCAATAAGAAAAAATAACAGTTTAAATACGCGCTGGAGTGGTAGTTCAGTTGGTTAGAATACCGGCCTGTCACGCCGGGGGTCGCGGGTTCGAGTCCCGTCCACTCCGCCACTATTTAAACACTGTTATGTTACAAAATTTGTATGCTGGAGTGGTAGTTCAGTTGGTTAGAATACCGGCCTGTCACGCCGGGGGTCGCGGGTTCGAGTCCCGTCCACTCCGCCAACAAATTTAGTAATGACAAGTAATATGATATCTCTGCGGAGTGGTAGTTCAGTTGGTTAGAATACCGGCCTGTCACGCCGGGGGTCGCGGGTTCGAGTCCCGTCCACTCCGCCATTTGATATCGTAACAAAATTAGTAAGTGCATTACCCCATGCACATACCACTGCGGAGTGGTAGTTCAGTTGGTTAGAATACCGGCCTGTCACGCCGGGGGTCGCGGGTTCGAGTCCCGTCCACTCCGCCACTTGTTATTTCCTCAATAACAAGCAATAGATAATTTACTTATTAATAAATCCAAACATCATTTTTATCAGCTATCAGCTCGACTCTTATATACTAACCTGCTAATATTCTTGTCTATTCTTCAATATTCAGCTTCTTAT
>NZ_DJHW01000041.1:0-295 GCF_002433295.1 Pseudoalteromonas sp. UBA6610
GTTATCATCAAACTTACCACCGGCATGAAGTACCGTCATGATAACCTCGGCAGCAGACACACCTTCTTCTTCATGGATAGAAGTTGGGATACCACGACCGTTATCTCTTACAGAGACTGAACCGTCTAAGTGAATCGTTACATAAATATCATCACAATGACCTGCTAAGGCTTCATCGATAGAGTTATCAACGACCTCAAACACCATGTGGTGTAAGCCTGTGCCATCATCGGTGTCCCCTATATACATTCCAGGACGCTTTCTTACTGCGTCTAATCCTTTAAGTACTTTAATA
>NZ_DJHW01000041.1:711-3555 GCF_002433295.1 Pseudoalteromonas sp. UBA6610
TAGTTCTCGTTGCATGGGTTCCACCACAGCAGAAATACTTTCAGACAAAATTGAAGAAATAAATATTTGAGAACTGCAATGAGCCAATAATTGCCCCACTTTCTCTTTTGTATCTTCGCCTAACTCTGAAGGTAGATCATCTATTAGCAATATAGATTGCTTATCTGTCTCTGACTCAATTAAACTATTTTGCGTTACTTTTAACGCATAAAGCAATAACTTCAATTGACCGCGTGAAAACGTATTCTCTACGCTGTTGCCAGCGACACTAAAACTAAAATCGGCCTTATGAGGGCCTTTACTTGTAAAACCTTGGCGAGCGTCTCGCTCAAAGTTTTGCTCTAATGCATCACTTAAAGACTCACTGTCTTTCCAACCTGCATTAAAGTTGATTTCTAAATCGCGTATAAGCGTTAATTCTGAACACATTTTATCAAAAAACTGCTGCTTAAACCTACTTATATACGCCATTCTTAATTTATTTATTTGTTCTGCCAGTCTAACAAATTCTTTGTCCCAAAACCTAATTTGGTCAAAATAATTCTTTGGCTTACTTTTTAATAATGCATTGCGTTGTTTAAGCACTTTATTAAACGATTGCCATAAATAAAAAAACTCATGTTCCACGTGGAACAAACCCAAATCTAAAAACTTACGTCGCTCTTTCGGGCCACCAAAAAACAATGAATAGCTTTCGGGTGTAATAATTTGCACAGGCATTAACTGTGCAAGTTCAGAGATTTTTCTACTGGCTTTGCCTTGTATTTTTAAATTAGTTTCACCACTTTGGGTTTTACTAATCCCAATAGGAATAGACAAGTCGTGTAGCGCTTTGCGGCCGTGTATTACAAACTGATCTTGCTGATGTTGAATAATACTTTTATGTTTAGGTGTTCGAAAAGATTTGCCGTGAGAAAGGTAATAAATAGCCTCTAAAAGGCTGGTTTTTCCGCTGCCGTTTTCACCATAAATTATATTAACGCCGTTGACTGGTTCTAGCGTCAGTGCCTCAATATTACGAAAATACTTGAGGCTCAAGTGACTTAAACTCATTTATAATGGGTATCTCATAATCGCATAGGCATAACCACGTACATTGCTTCTTCATCGCCCGCACCTTCAATAAGTGCACTGCTGTTTGAATCTGCTAATGTAAATAGTACATCTTCTGTTTTTAATGTATTTAGTACATCTAATACATACGATACATTAAAACCAATTTCTAGCTCATCACCCTCATACATTACTTCTACTATTTCCTCAGCCTCTTCTTGCTCAGGGTTATTAGCCGTAATTTTAAGTAAGCCATTTGCAAGGTTTAAACGCACACCTCTAAATTTTTCGTTAGATAAAATAGACACACGTTGAAACGCATTACGTAACCATTCACGGTTAGCGGTAATTACTTTATCTCCACCACGCGGTAATACGCGGCGATAATCAGGGAAGCGGCCATCCACTAACTTACTAGTAAAAGTAAATTCCACATCGATAATACGAATATGGTTAGCGCCAAATTGAATAGTAACTAATTCTTCATCGGCAACCATAAGGCGCATAATTTCTTGCACACCTTTGCGCGGTATTATTAATTGGCGCTGCGTATTTAACGATTGGCCTAATTCTTTTTGCGCTATTGCCAAACGGTGGCCATCGGTGGCCACTGTTTTTATGTCGGTATTATCTACTTCAAACGACATGCCATTTAAGTAATAACGAACGTCTTGGTTAGCCATTGAAAAATGCGTGCTTTCAAGTAACTTACGTAACTCTAAACGCGTTAGCTGAAACTCAACCTCGCCATCCCACTGCTCTAAATTAGGAAAGTCTTCCGCGGCAAGTGTAGTAAGTGAAAAGCGGCTTTTACCACTAGTTAAAAGCAGTTGGTGCTCTTGTAAGCTCAATGTAAGCTCAGAACCATCAGGCAGGCTTTTACAAATATCGAGTAATTTTTTAGCAGGTAGCGTTAACTTTGTATCGGCAATATCATCACCAACAAAAACACCTGCAACTAGTTCAATTTCAAGGTCTGTGCCTGTCATTGAAAGTTGCCCGTTTTCTACCACTAACAATACATTAGATAATATAGGTAACGTATGTTTACGTTCAATCGCACCCGATACTTGCACTAATGGCTTTAAAAATTGTTCTCTTGAAATGGTTATTTGCATAATAAAGTCAGCCCTAAGATGACAACGTTCTTATTAAATTTTGATAATCTTCTTTTATTTCGTGGCTTTCATCACGAAGTGATTTAACCTTTCTACACGCATGTAATACCGTGGTGTGGTCACGTCCACCAAATGCGTCACCAATCTCAGGTAAGCTGTGATTAGTTAATTCTTTAGATAATGCCATAGCTACCTGACGCGGCCTCGCGATAGAGCGGCTGCGGCGCTTAGATAACAAATCTGACACACGTATTCTGTAATACTCAGCCACGGTGCGCTGTATGTTGTCTATAGTGACAAGCTTATCTTGTAGTGCCAATAAATCGCGCAGTGCTTCTTTTACAAAGTCGATAGAAATTGGACGCCCGGTAAAATTAGCATTAGCTATTACACGGTTAAGCGCGCCTTCTAATTCACGTACGTTTGAGCGTAATTTTTTAGCGATAAAAAAAGCGACTTCGTGCGGTAAATTAATTTTACTCTGCTGCGCTTTTTTCATCAAAATGGCAACGCGCGTTTCAAGTTCTGGCGGCTCTATAGCAATCGTTAAACCCCAACCAAATCGTGATTTAAGCCTGTCTTCTACACCCTCAATTTCTTTTGGGTAGCGGTCAGAGGTTAAAATAATTTGCTGATTACCTTCTAATAATGCATTAAAGGTATGAAAAAATTC
>NZ_DJHW01000041.1:3870-5169 GCF_002433295.1 Pseudoalteromonas sp. UBA6610
AAAGGTATGAAAAAATTCTTCTTGTGAGCGCTCTTTATTAGCAAAAAATTGAATATCATCAATCATTAGCGCATCTACACTACGGTAATAACGTTTAAATTCTTCAATGGCGTTATTTTGTAGTGCTTTTACCATGTCTTGCACAAAACGCTCAGAATGCATGTAAACAATTTTAGCATCGGGCTTGTTAGCCATAATGCCATTACCTACTGCATGTAATAAGTGAGTTTTACCTAAGCCTGTGCCACCGTAAATAAATACCGGGTTAAAGGCAGAGCCAGGGTTATCTGCAACTTGTGTTGCAGCCGCTTTTGCTAGCTGGTTAGATTTACCCTCAACAAAGCTGTCAAAGGTATAGTTATCTTTTATATTAGATTTATAGCCTGATTTAGGCGCAGGCTCTACTGCTGCTTTTTGTTCTACAGGTTGCTGTTTAGCAGGTGCCTGTGAACTAGGTGATGCAGGGGCTTCAACACTTGGCGCCGCCGCTTGAGTATTTAGCAGTGGTTTACTACCTACATCAAAACGTAATTCGGGCGCTTCATCACCACAAATTTCTACCAGTAACTCATTAATACGGTTTAAATACTTTTCTCTTACCCAATCAAGAACAAAGCGATTAGGTGCGTAAATCGTTAAGGTATCTTCGGTACTTTCTGCTTGTAGTGGTCTTACCCACATACTGAATTGTTGCGAAGGCAACTCATCTTGCAATACATATAAACAACTTTGCCAAACCGACAGATACACAGTTAAACTCCCAGAGGTATAATTTTTATTCCCGCACATCAATAATGATTAAAAATCATGCATTTATTGCGTTCAATTGGCCAGCTACCCGACCCAAGACCGGGTATTATGAAGGCACTTTATCCACAAGTAAAAGATTGATTTTTATAAAATTGTTGATATCAGTGTATAAATATCTTAACAGACTGATTTATAGCGACTTTTATTTTAAAGCCTGATAACAGATCATAACAAAAACACACTGAGATCGCGAACCAATTTTACGATCTAAATGAGTTTTCCCATGCTTTTATTCACTTTTTAAACACCAGCTGTGGAAAACTTCTTAATTATGATGATCCTAGTTGATCACCCTACTTTATTACGATCCACATTCTTTAGGTCACTCTCGGCCATTAATTCGCCTTTTTGCGCAAAAGCAGACCATTTTGCTTTAAAATTAATCCATAAATATCAAGCCAGCGTACAAAAAATGTAATAAACACGGTGTTTACAGCGCAATTATGATTGACTTTAAAGTGCTTAATCTATAATATCTCGCGCTCGCAA
>NZ_DJHW01000132.1:0-2366 GCF_002433295.1 Pseudoalteromonas sp. UBA6610
AATGTCGTAGACAAAATTGTTATATGGCTAAGGAGTCAGCCTTTGAAACATCTCGCAGTATCGATACTTTTATTCTTCATGTTTTTTTTGTTAAATGGCACTAATGATCTACTGAATAGTTATGAGTTTTCCCAAAAACAATAGTAATTGCAAACCTTATAGGCTTTTTGTTTTTACTAACGAGTTTTATTCTAGCTTTTTCATTTGCGATAATGTGGAAAAATGATCGAGATACCAAAGCATTTATCCTTATCTTTGTTGGTTTGGCTTTTGGTTTTTTAATTCCTGAAGTATTGCTGCCTCTATTTAAAAATGTAAATCCTGCAATTCCATTTTACGTAGAAATCCTAAAGAACATTGCATTGTTTTCATCCGCTGGTTGTGCTGGAAGTCTATTTGCAATATCTGCAGAGCGCTATACAACAGATGAAAAAAACACATCGCAAGTAAGTAAATGTGAGTGTGTAAGCTCCAGAAAAGAAACGATAAAATTATCCGGCCAGGTATCTAAGCTAACAAAATTGATATACATTGCTTTTGTACTTCAATTTATTCTAGTTGTTGCTCTTATCGCCATATAACAAGTCGTTTAAAAGGACAAAAAACAGTTGGCTTTTGCTCCTTCGTCGCTAATTTTAGCCAACTATTTTATTGCCTCTTAACGGGGCGTTATAAGGCATAGTCGAAGAATGTTGAAAACGGAAAGATTACTGCTTCGTCAATGGACAGAGGATGATTTTCTTCCATTCGCTGAAATGTGTAACGATAAAGAAGTAATGGAATTTTTTCCAAAACTTCAGACCCAAGAAGAAAGTTTTGAGATGGGGAGAAAAATCCTATCCCTTATCAATGAGCGAGGATGGGGTTTATGGGCAATAGAAATTCCTAATCAGCATAAATTTATTGGCTTTGTGGGTTTGCATACTCCTACAAATAAAATGCCGTTTTCACCTTGTGTAGAAATTGGGTGGCGATTATCAAAACATTACTGGGGTAAAGGCTACGCAACCGAGGCTGCCGAAGAAGCTCTAAAATATGCGTTCAATACGCTAAATCTAAATGAGGTGGTCTCATTTACCACATTAGCCAATGATCGTTCTAAAGCTATTATGCAAAAAATTGGTATGCATAACAGCAACCAAAATTTTATGCACCCAGACATTGAAGTTTCACATCCTCAATGTGAGCATGTGCTATACAAAATTAGTAAATTAGCGTGGCAGAGAAATGCCTTATAACAAGTTACTTAAGTACGTTCCGCTTCGCTCCACAGGACGCGCTAACGCGCGCCTCTTAGCAAGGCGTTATATAGCAAAGGAAAGCCTGTGCAAATTGAAACCCAAAGGCTCATTTTAAAGCCAATTTGTAAAGATGACAGGGAGCTTTTTGAGCAGCTTCATCAATCAAGCGATGTACTCAAGTATGTTAGTGATCCATTTACCGAATCTGAAATAAATGAACGTTTTAATTGTCGCTTAGGCGAATGGAAAAAAACTTCTAATCATTGGTTAACTTTAACAATCATTGAAAAAGCTACTGGGATTAAAGTAGGCGTAACTGGTTTTTATCCCGAATGGGAGCCATATCAACAAGCTGAACTTGGCTTTTTACTAAGTCCTGAGTTTCAGGGCAAAGGGTATGGTAAAGAGTCAACTATTGCCGTTATTGAATATGCCTTTAATCAATGTAACTTCCATAAAGTGATCGCAACTGTCACTGAAGGTAATTCCCCATCATTTAATTTACTAAAAGCGTTGGGTTTTACTCATGAAGGTACAATTCGAGATAACTTTAAATTAGGTGGTAGTTGGTGTAATGATTTAAAGTTAGGGTTACTTAATCATGAGTACAATGCTATATAACAAGTCATTAAAGAAAGACTCGTCACGGCTTGCTCGAGTTCCTTCGTCACTCAGTATAGCAAGCCTAAACTCGCTTCTTAATGAAGCGTTAGCAGTCAAAAGGAATTTTATGCTTTATTTGTTTTTAGGAAATGTAATTGTTGGCTTGTTCATTCTTCTTGGCATACCAATTGAAGATAAGCTTTCTACTGGCCAATACATATTTCTCATCGCCTTTTCTATATGCTTAGATTTTCCACCAACCTTGGGCTATGTGCTTGGAAGGCGTTTATCTAAAACTACGAAAATTCATTGGGAAACTTTGCTTTTTCTAGGTGTTGTTGTGGGTTTGTTTACGCAAGTTGTACTACCTGAACTAGGCTTTGGCGTATCCGAAGATAGTTCACTTTGGTACGTTTCTGCCCTTTTGTTTTTTGCAGTCGCTTTCATACCTCCAAAAATTGAAAAATGGCGGTTTAAAACGGCATGACTGCTAACAAGTCAATAAACTCGCTCACTTCGTTC
>NZ_DJHW01000132.1:2715-3731 GCF_002433295.1 Pseudoalteromonas sp. UBA6610
GGGCGGCTTCGCCATTATGCCCTACGTGCCTGCGCCCGTTATTGAAAAGTTAGCTGATAAGGAGATTCAGTGAGTTTTTTTGTAAGAGCTTTAGTAAAGCAGGCGCACCTGATTTGGATCGCTTCGATTATCAACATTGGCCTTGGCTTTGTTATCCCTGGATTCGATGTTTTTGCCAAGAGCATCAGTCATGTCGCACTTGAAGCGCCTGTATTTGCATATACACACAGGGTTGGGGATATCGTGATCGGCATCTCCATGTGCCTTTTTGCCCTTGGAATACAGCTGACCACACCTAGTCGTGTTTCTTTTTCCATGGCATCTGTTTTATTGCTTGGTCTTAGCATGATCAGTGCGGGAGTTTGGACGTTAGAGACGCCCCTGCACTTGCTCTACAACCTGTCAATCTTCATGATTATCGCACCTCTTGCGTATTCGCTTGAGTTTAAAAATATCATCAAGTCGCCTTCGTTTGAACTTTTTTCAGCAGCGTCGTTCCTGCATGTGTTCATGTTTTGGCTGATCTATGCTGGCTTCATCCCGTCAGAAATTAATGGGTTGGTACAGCGTGTATGGGCCATCCCGACAATGGGTTGGTTCGGTATTGCTGCTTACATGCTAGGTTCGCGGCAGTTTTCGGCTAACAATTCAATGCAAGCGACAAGCGCGTGATTGAGGCGTTAGGTAGCTATGGATAGTACGGCAATAGAATTCAGGGATTTGTGTCTAGGAATACTAAAGTTCATATCATCTACCTCTGAACAAAAAGAGTTTGCCCGAAAAGTTGAATATATCGACTATAAAAGTGAATTCGTTTGTTGGTGGTTTGACGATTTGGTAATGGAGTCACTGCCAAAAGGTACTGGCTTAATTTTCCAGAGTTTCAACGAAAGGAAAGAATAAACGGAATAAACAGGACACCCATCTTAATTTTGCAGTTTAGCAAACGTAGTACTAGGCTTTCATCAGTATAAAAAACAAGTAGGGTGTCTTATGGCAATTGCAAGAAAGCGACA
>NZ_DJHW01000132.1:4053-25482 GCF_002433295.1 Pseudoalteromonas sp. UBA6610
TATGGCAATTGCAAGAAAGCGACAAGTAAGTTTGGTTGATACAAAATATTACCACTGTGTCTCGCGCTGTGTTCGACGTGCTTTTCTGTGTGGCGAAGACCACATTACAGGTCAATCTTACGAGCATCGACGAGGGTGGGTTGAAGATAAGTTGCTTGAATTAGCCAAGATATTTTGTATTGACGTCTGTGCTTATGCAGTCATGAGCAATCATACGCACTTAGTGTTATATGTTGATAATAAAAAAGCGAATAGGCTTAATGATAAAGCGATTGTTATTCGGTGGCACAAGCTGTGCAAAGGCACCGTACTTACGCAAAAGTACATACAGGGCGAAAAGCTAGGTAAAGCAGAGCTTATCTTTTTTAATCAAACAGTAAAAGAATATCGAGAGCGCCTATCAAGCATTAGCTGGTTTATGCGCTTATTGAATGAAAATATAGCGCGTAGAGCAAATAAAGAAGATAACTGCACAGGTAGATTTTGGGAAGGTCGGTTTAAATCTCAAGCACTCCTTGATGAAGCCGCACTTGCCGCCTGTATGGCGTATGTAGATTTAAACCCCATCAGAGCAAAAGTAGCAAATACACCAGAAGACTCTGACCATACAAGTGCTCAAAGGCGCTTAAAAAGCGCAACAGAAGGTAAGCAACCTAAACAGTTACTTCGCTTTGCAGGCATGTCACGTCAAATTATGCCAAAAGGGTTACCGTTTGAGCTTAAATCGTACCTTAAACTTGTAGAGTTAACAGGGCGTTGTATAAGAGAAGATAAGCGAGGGTATATTAAAAATAATCACTTACCCTTACTCGAAAGAGTGAATATTTCCCCCGAAAACTGGTTAAAACTCACGACCCGATTTACACGCGTATTTCATGGTGCAGTAGGCAGGCCCACTTCACAAATAGGTTACTGCGAAAATTTAAATCGAAAACGGCGCGCGAATATTGGTAACTGTGTAAAGTTGCTTGCATAGATTAAAAACCACAAAGAAAAAAATTTAAATTGCAGTTATGCAATCATTTTCATGCTTATAATTTAGGGTTTAAGGGTAAAATGGCTCATTTACTACATGAAAGGAAGTAACGCAGTCGTGAAAAATCAATTATTGACCTAAAAAAATAAATCTAGTGACTCAGCTTTGCTTGCTAAATTATAGTGGGTGTCTGTTTAATTTGTTTTTATAGTGGGTGTCTGTTTAATTTGTTTTTGAGATAGGTACTCTTGACACTAAAATCTTTGAAAAGTATATTGGACTATTTAGAGGAACTAATAGAATTGTTAAACGAAAAACATCTTAGCAATGATTACTAACTATAATGGAATATAAAATGGATTCAACAGCTGCGAACCCTCAAAAACACTCTCTTACGCTCGATATTTTTGAAGAGCATCTTCATAAAGCAATTGATAAACCCACTGTTAATTATCGTATGGTACGGGTAGGGCCCTCCCGAAATGGGCGAGGTAGCAAGCTAAAAGTTCACAACGGGGCTCATAAGGCAACTTGGGCTAAAACGACCATTAATAGCCGCTTAAGAACCATCAATATTGATGTTTACCTTAATTTTAAACAAAACAGTTTGCAACAAGGCGATTACCTTAAATTAAAAACGTTGGCTATAGCTGGTATTAAACAATATTGGTCAAATACAATTACAGTGGCGGGTGTGCGTTTTAATGTAATAGTTAATCCTTTACATAAAAGTAGTTCTGATGCCATTCCTGTAGACCTAGAGATAGAAGAAAGTGAAAGTTATGGTCGTTCAATGAATCCAGCTATATTAGGTATTGATGCGAGTTTTATTTATCAAAGAGGATCTGTAACAGCTGGAATACCATCAAAATTGATCGATGATGAATTTAAGTTGGTTTCAGCGCATGAGTTTGGCCATTCTGTACTTATTTATGTAGGAGGTATTAATTTATCTTGGGGTCATAAAGGTAGTACAAATATTCTCCTTCAAAATGTTAAAGCGTCTTCTCCAGGTTATCCAAATCAAGGAAAGATTGATCTTATGAAGTACTACAATGACACAAAAAATACGGCTAATCTAAAGCAACGCATTACACGCAGTGAAGCGCTTGAAGTTGATATAAAAAGATTAATTTGGAGTTCTGAGGTCCTATGGAAAGATTAAAGGTATTAATTTTTGGATTACTAATAATTTTTGTATTGAGCTCATGTTCAAGCATTTACTGGGCTAGTGTTAAAAACTCTACAGCTGAAGAGTTAATGGTTAAATTGGTCTTTAAAACTGAGTACGGTACTCAGGTAATGGACATGCCATTAAAAGCAGGTGAAGTAAATGTTTGGCAATATGAGCAGTCATCAAGTGAATCAAAAATAATGGATAAATATTTATCTTCAATTGAGATAAGTGACGACAGTGGCTGTTACATAGCTTTTAATAGAGAAGAGGTAAAAAAGAAGGTTAAAAATACAACGCGGCAAATCGTAATTTCTCCTGATGATTTTCAAAAAGCATGCGAGAGGAAATTTAATTTAAACACACCATAAAAATCTTTTGTAAAGCTCCCCAAAAGGTCTGAGTTAAGTATAAATTGTTTAGCCTTGTAAGATTTATTTTCAAAGTTAAACATTAAAATAAATCTTACAAGGCAATCATCATTCATTTAAGTGAGTATCACTTTGGCGTTACCATCATCAGCTTTGCATCTTTCCCATCCATTAATACTGCTACATTACCCTCAGTGGTTACATACACATCCCTTAATCGTCCTGTTGCTTGTGGGAATACGTGTGACTGGGTGAATTCGCCAGTAGTCAGATTAACGCTGTAGAGCTTTTTATCAACGAGGGTGGTGATGAGTCCATGTTTTTGAAGTGAAGGGAAAGCTGTATGTTTAGTGCCGTAATACGCCATGCCTGACGGGGCGATTGATGGCGTCCAATCTACGCTTGGCTTTTGCATGCCGGGGTAATCTCTAAAAGGAGATATGCGCGCTTGCGAGTAATCGTCACCGTAGGTGATCACCGGCCAGCCGTAGTTGGTAGCTGGCGTTAAGTAATTTAGCTCATCGCCACCTGCGGGGCCGTGCTCGTGGCTAATAATTTGCTCGGTATCGTAATCATACACTAAGCCCTGTGGGTTTCGGTGACCGAGCGAGTAAACAGCGTGTGCATTGGGGTTTTTGTGATTAATAAATGGGTTATCTTTTGGAATAGTGCCATCTAGGTTTATGCGTAATAGTTTGCCGAGTTGGCTGGTTACAACTTGTGCTTGCTCTCTAAAATCAAAGCCATCACCAGTTGAAAACAGTAGAGTGTTGTCGGGTAAAAAGAGGGCGCGGCCAGCGTAGTGTTGTGGGGTATTTTTATCAGTCGCTACTGTGTAAATAATAACAGGCGTTGAAAAGCCGGTGCCATTAAAGGTGGCTTTTGCAATTACTAGGCGATTAGCCTCAGCTGTGCCTTGTGCGTAGGTAAAAATGACTTCTTTGCTGGTGTTAAAATTAGGCGAGAGCACTATATCAAGTAAGCCGCCTTGGCCTGCAACGTATAAGTCTTCAAGGTTTAAATTCACTCTAGTTTGCTGATTGTTTTTTACAATAATAACGTGGCCGTCGCGCTCTGTAATTAGCCATGTATCATTTGGCAGTTTAACCATGCTCCACGGCGAATTTAATTGTGCTGCGAGTGTGTGGGTGCTGTATTGCTCTTTAGGTAATTCAGCAGCACTGGCTGCAGAAGCAAATAGCCCTACAAACAGCCATAGCGCTAATTGAGAGAGTCGTTGTTTACATTGCAAGCCTTTGCTACTGTAAGAAAAAAGCTTTATTTTAAGTTGAGATAACCATGTCATTTTTAACACGTTTACTCCCTATATTTTTAGTTTCTTGGTTATTTACCTTTACGCTTGCTAGCTTGTTTCATAGCCAATACGTTGTCAATCAATTAGTTGATGTGGGCGTGATGGTCAGCTTAAGCGACCGTATTAACTTAACGCTAAATGATTGGTTAGGGCTATTACCTACCTATGGCGCCATTATTGCTATTGCTTTGGCTATCGCTTTTTTTGCTGTTGTGTTACTTGTTAAAAAGTTTAAAAAATACAGCATGGTGCTATTTGTAGCATCGGGTATCACTGCTTTTGCCGTGGTGTTAGTGGCCATTGAGTCGATTATGAATATTCATATTATAGCAGGCGCACGTGGATGGGGATTTTATTTGCAGTTACTAGCAGGTGCTTTAGGTGGCTTGCTGTTTGCTCTGTTAACCAAGGCGTTAGCCCTTAAACAGTACGTTAAATAAAAATACAGTGGCTAACGCTAAGCGTTAACCACCACGTTGAAATACGATGTAAAGCGTTAATTAAAGCGCTACATAATAAGCGCTTTAATAGCCTCTAAGCCTTTTCTGAGAGTAGCTTCATCGTTAGCGTAGTTAATGCGTACGCACTGGTGTTTATGCTCCCAGCTATCTTCAATGCCAATAAAAAAGTTATGCCCAGGAATTATATATACATCTTGCTCTTTGAGTTTTTGATAAAGCATTTCGCAGGTTATTTTTGAGTCTTTAAACCATAGCCACATAAAAAACGCGCCTTCGAGTTTATGTAAATAAACAGGCAAGTCGGCGAAAATTTCATCAAACAGGTTTATGGCTATCTCTGCTTTATTTTTATAAAAAGGCAATACAGTATTTTTACACAAAGGCAGTAATTCGCCTTCGTTAATTAAGCGGGTTACTAAGCTTGGCCCAATAGCGTTAGGCGATAACACCATAGAGCCGTTAACACGGCCAATGGCTTTAATTATTTCGCTATTGGCAACCACAATACCAGTGCGCAGGCCTGGCAAGCCCAATTTTGAAAGCGACATACACAATATAATGTTTGAGTTCCACGTAAGGTTTGCATCGGTGTAAATACAGCCCGGGAAGGGGTCGCCGTAGGCGTTATCAATAATTAGGGGAATATTGTACTTGTGTGCAAGGGCGTCTAGATGGCGTACTTCATCATCGGTAATGACATTACCAGTTGGGTTGGTAGGGCGCGATACGCACAGTGCACTAATACTGGTATCGTTGGCTAATACGTTTTCTACCGCGTCAAAGTCAATGACATATTTAAACTGCTTAGAGCCACTGGGTGTATTTAAAATTTCGATGTCGGGTTTTATTGCCACAAACATATCATCAGATAAACCTTGGTCGGCGTAACCTACGTATTCAGGCGCAAGCGGAAACAAAATACGCTTATTAGTGCCATCGCTCATTTTGCCCGCAAGCATATTAAACAATACAAAAAAGTTAGCTTGGCTGCCGTTACCCAGTGCTATGTTTTGTGGTGTTAAGCCCCAGTCAAACTCGCTATTGAGCTGTTTAGCAAGGGCCGCTCTAAATTCGTCATTGCCAGTTGGCCCGTCATACAAACCAAATACTTGCGATACTTTATTACTGGCTACTAGCTTTTGTAATTCATCTAAAAATACGGCATTAACCTGTGGTACGTGTGCGGGGTTACCGCCACCTAGCATAACAATATTTGGATTATTGCTTGCGTTAGCGCTGCCTAAATCTTCCATAAGCTGCGTTATTCCGTTGGGTTGTGTAAATTTAGTACCAAAATTTGAGTAGTTCATAATACCTATGTGTGCGCTAATAACGAGGAGGGCAGTATAGCCTAAATAAAGGGCTTTATTTGCATGTTGAGAATAATTCACGGTTTAGAACTTTAAACCCTTTAGGGTATAATTAACGCACTTTTATTCGCTAGGCTATTGTTATCAGTAATTTTGAATCGACTTTACATCACACTACGCTTGAGGTTGAACCTGCCGCTGATTTAAACGAGCCAGTGGTAAAAAACACGCAATTTAAAATAGCCACGTTTAATTTATTTAACTACCTTGAGCCGCCTAATGCGTATTACGATTTTGAAAAAATTTATACCGCAGAGCAATGGGCACGCAAACAGCGCTGGATTGTGGATTATTTAAATGAGTACGCGCCTGATGTAGTAGGTTTTCAAGAAGTGTTTAGTATTGAATCGCTAAAGGCGTTAATGGCGCAGCAAGGCTATACATATTTTGCTGTGGTTGATACGCCAGAGGTGATTGATGATTTTATTTTTAAGCGTCCGGTAGTGGCTATAGCGTCTAAATTTGAGATTGTTGATATAGCTGCGGTTAAGCACAATACCGAGCTTGTTGAAATGCTTGGCCTAAATAGTAATTTTACCTTTAGCCGTAAGGTGTTAAGAGCCACCATTAAATTACCCCATGTAGGTAATACCGACTGTTATGTAGTGCATTTTAAGTCAAAACGAGCCATGATTGAGAGTGATGAAAGTACTACTAGCTCAGCCAAAACCGAACCATCCTCAAGCGAAAAAAACATAATAGACACTCTTAAAGCAAATGTGGCCGGCTCGTGGGGCTCAACCATTCAGCGCGGCAGTGAAGCCACTTTACTAATGATAGAAATGATTGCCCGACGCGAAGCTACACAACAGCCTATGGTGTTAATGGGCGATTTTAATAACGACTTAGCCGATGGTGTGTTGAGTCATTTACTAACGAATACATTGCGATTTGCCCCAGCGTTTGATGTTAAAACATACCTTGCAAAATATTGTTTAAATGACGCGTGGCAGTTATTTAAAACACTAAAAATGAGCCAATTTACGGCGCACAACACACAGCAAAACGCTGGCAGCCATGCAGATGCTCAACAAAGTAATGGCCCCTCGGCGCCGTTATTAAATCGCAGCCCTACCCATTACTATGGAACAAGTAGTACGGTACTTGATTATATTTTACTCTCGTGTGAATTTGACCCAAGTTACGATGATAGCTTTTATGAAGTGAGTGATTATCATACATACGACAGGCATTTAATAAACCCAGAATACGAACGAGACGATTTAACAACCGATCACGCAGTGGTATCAATTACGCTAACGTTAAGGAGTTAATACGTGGGTAACATTTATAAATAGCTTTGCAGCTTTTACATTATTATTGAACCTATAAATTATAAGTTATTAATTATAATAAACTTATTTTAGGCTTGAAACTTGCTATTACTACTGAGTTAAAACAATTTTAAGGACATAAAAATGACTGAAGTTGCGCTTTCTGCCTATATGGCGTTTTACGTTTACTTAATAATGTTAGTGGTACAATGGTCGGTAGCTACCTTTAGCAAAGCTAAACAGCCTAATGCTGTACCAGGTAAAATTAGCGATGATTTATCGCACGACAGTTTTATATTTAGAGCCCATCGTACTTTTCATAACACACTAGAAAACAGCGCGTTGTTTATTGGTACTGTGCTGTTCGCATTTGTTATAAATTACCAAAGCACTATATTTGCCATGTGTGTTTGGGTGTATGTAATAGCGCGATTAATTCATATGGCGCTGTATTACGTTATAGCCACAGAGAAAAATCCAAGCCCACGCACGTACTTCTTTTTAATCAGTTTTATAGCCAATATTGTTATGCTAATTTTAATTGGCTTGAGGTTAATAGCTTAAACAAGTTAAACGGAAAATAAAGTTAACAACCACTATTATTTTAGGCTTTTGGCTGGCGAGGGTATGTTAGTCAGTAGCTTATCATCTAGCATAGAGATTGCGTATAGTATGTATAGTTCAAAAGAGCGAATACTTTTGATTGAAGCGGCATTTTCATTTGTAAAGCAACAAGATGAAATTGATTACAATTTTCTGTATAGAAGTTTAGTTTTGACTGAAAGTGAAATAACCCATTTAGAAAATAACTATAATGATTAGTTGTTAGGTGAGAGAATTTAAAGCTTAGTGAGTGCATCAGCTTATAAGTACTTTTCTTTAAGTCTCAACGAATGTGTTTTAAAACTTATTAAATGCGGTGAGTATACCGCAAACATTAGAGGGTTTGTAAACACAAGTTCCGCAATTAATAAGTTAAGTTTTTAATATATTACTGGGCTTTATAAACTCGTATCCAATCTACCCAAAATATACTTTTCTTGGGATCTGCAAGCTCAGATGCATTAGGCTTAACCTCTCGCCATGGCTGATGTTCCATATCCAGTATTATGTGCATAGGCTTGTTTAAGCCTGTTCCGTTAGTATAGTTTTCAGGATCAATAATATTAGGGCCAGGGACACTTCGGACCAAAACACCATCTATATAGTAATCCAAATTCCACGCATCCTTCCAATGTACTCCATATCTACGAAATTTATTGCGGTATGTTTCTCCGTTGTTGTAAACCCAAGAGCCAGCGTCCTTAGGCTGATAGTCTTGAAATGGGTCTCGAATAAATTCGTGATGACTCACATGCATACGCTGGTCAAACCACTCTTGGCCAATTAAGTCGCTACCATATGACTCCATAGCATCAATTCTTGGGTAGAATCAGTACTAAGCATCCATACAACATTTGCCATAGTGTTGTTTGTTGGTTTTACCATCGCCTCTAGGTATAGGGGGTAAGTAAAGGTTGCTTTAGAAAAAATAATACCTGAGAGTACTTTGTTCGTTCTTGCTTTTTTGGTTGCTTGTAGACCAAGCGACAAACCTGTACAGAGAAAGAGAGTAGAAAGGATAAAGTGAAGGCCTAGTAAATTAAGACCTTCGTTCTGAGCTATTTGCTTGACGTATTTAACTATTTTTTATTCAATATTGATTTGTGTACTTGTTACTATCCCAGCGTAATTGACAGAAACGATAACTGTACCGTTACTATTTGAATTACTCGTTAATCTATATCTAGCCTGATTGGTTCCAATATTAATTAATTCAGCATTTGCAATTGTGCTGCCATTTACACTCCAATTCGCAAACTCTGAAACATTCAAGCTAGAAGAGGTATCACTATAGTTAGCGGTTAATGTTAAATCTAAAGTACCCAGAGGGCTCAAAGTTAATGGATTTTCAGCGTCATTAATTTGAATACTTTCTAGGGTTGCGTCGCCTTCAACTTGCACGGCTATTGTTTTATACACTCCACCACAGCTCGCAACAAGCTCTGTAACGCCTGGTTTTAATGCGAGTAAAGTACCTTTATTTTCGCCCTGTTTTGTAACACCGACAGTATATGAATCTAACGTAGACCACTTTATAGTATTGTCTATATCGAAAGGAGAAGGATTGTTTATTAGATTGGCTTGCGCAGCTACGCTTATACGAGAACCTAAGTTTAATTTGATAATATCCTTAGATGTATCATCAGAAAGAATATCAATACTCTCTAGGTTAACTGGGTTGGCTGTGACAATTAAGGTATCCGATATGTTACCTATATTCGCAGTAATTGAAGTGTTCTCAATTTCACTTGATGAGGTATATAGTGTACCGTTGTTATCGATTAACGCGCTTGTTTCATCATCAAGAGTAAAACTAATATCTTTTATTGTATTTAAAGATATATAGCCATCTGAATAAGTAATATCTGCACTAATACTTGCTTCTATACACGTATTAATGTCACCTATTTCTGGTGAGGCTTGTTTTAGTTCTATGTTCGAAACGGCTTCATCACTAATTGACATTTGTCCTTCACCGGATATTTCATTTATTGTAGTGCCAGTAACCGTAATCAAACCTCTATCCAGTGGAGAATTAGTAATGGCTGTCACTAAGCCACGACTATTGACAGTGGCTACTTCGGGGTCGCTTGTACTCCAAGTAAGCTCATCGGTTACATCTCTCGTTTCTCCGTTACTATCTATACCCATGGCTTTAAGCTGAAATTGTTCTCCAGGTCTAATGCGTGTTTGATTATTGATAATAGTAACGGATTCTATAATTGTACCTTCAGTGCGAAGCTCTTCGAGAGTTACTGCTTTTTTTAGGTCGGTTGACTCAGTATCAGAGCCACAGCCAGTAACTGCTATTAATAATATCGAAATAATAGAGAGTTTGTGAGAGGTGTGTTTTATTGCCATTTTAGGATTGTACCTTTTAAAATGAGAGAATGACTAAAATTGGTAAGTAAAACCAAGAGAAATAGCTGTTATCTCGATATCGTCTTTGTCATAAAGTGATTGATAGCCAAGCCTTACTTGGGTGTTGTTTAAGTATGGAATATCTTGGTGCATTGCCACACCCCAAGCAAAACCTTTATATTGAAATTCATCATTTATAGTTTCTTCAGGGCCATTAACTGTAATATCTGTTTGCGCATAGCCGACTGAAACATCTAAACCGAAACCATTAACAACATCAGACTGCATTACGAAAAATAACGCGGCACTTTTTTCTATATCGAATTCAATGCGATAAAGGTTATCTTTCTCATTTGCGGTTAGGTATTGGGCTTCAAAAGCCATATTATTGTTACTGACCCCTAAACGAAGTGCAGTTGATTTTGGCTTAACATCTTCGTTACTAATTGCCATTTCAGGTAATACATAGTCAACACCAATATATGCGGTGTCTGCAAAGCATTGCGTTGAGGCACAGAATAGGAGTAGATAAAGAGTTTTTTCCATGTGAAAGTAAACTATCCGTAAATTATTATAAGTAAGGATGGTATATAATTGACTTAACTTAATCAAGGGAAGAGATTCGCTTGGATAAAATTAGGGACAAATTATAAATATTTGATTTAATAGCGTAATGCGCAATAAAAATCGCGCTATTTTCGGCTTATAATCTTATCTTGGCTAATCTACACCAATAAACCCACCGGTTTGATGTGCCCAAAGGCCAGCATAAATACCATTTTGCGCAATGAGCGCTTCGTGGCTGCCTTGCTCTACAACGCGCCCTCCATCAAGTACAATAAGTCTGTCCATTTGCGCAATGGTCGATAGCCTGTGAGCAATGGCAATCACAGTTTTACCTGTCATTAAATCATCTAGGCTTGCTTGTATTGCAGCTTCTACTTCTGAGTCGAGCGCGCTGGTGGCTTCATCGAGTATTAAAATAGGTGCATTTTTCAGTAATACCCGCGCTATAGCGATACGCTGGCGTTGCCCACCAGAGAGGGTTACACCGCGCTCGCCTACTTGAGCATCAAACCCTTTATTGCCTTTGCTATCTTCTAAATCGCTTATAAACTCGAGTGCTTTAGCTTGCTTGGCAGCGCTGAGCATTTCGGCTTCTGAGGCATCGGGCCGGCCGTATAAAATATTATCTTTTACAGAGCGGTGAAGCAGGGAAGTGTCTTGCGTAACCATGGCTATATAGCGGCGAAGGCTTTCTTGGCTTACATCGGTAATGTTTTGGCCATCAATTTTAATCGTCCCCGAATCGGTATCGTAAAAGCGCAGGAGTAAATTAACTAACGTTGATTTACCAGCGCCAGAGCGACCCACTAAGCCAATTTTTTCACCGGGTTTGATATGTAGGTTTAGGCCGTTCATTACCGGGCCGCGATTAGTTTCGTTAGCGGCTTTGCCGTAGTTAAAGTGAACATTTGAAAACGCGATATCGCCCTTAGAAACGGCAAGCGGTTTTGCATCGGGTTTGTCATCTACTTTAATTGGCGTAGATAAGGTTTTCATGCCATCGGTTGCGGTACCAATGTTTTCAAACAAGCTGCTTATTTCCCACATGATCCACTGCGCCATGCCATTTAATCTAAGCGATAAACTAACCGCAACAGCAATGGCGCCTGCGCTAATTGCACTTAGCGACCATAAATAAAGGGATAGTGCGGCCACACTAAATACTAATAAGTAATTTAGGCTATTAATGGCAAAGTTAAGGCTGGTTACTAAACGCATTTGCTTATAAACAGGCTGTAAAAATACATCCATACTTTGTTTAGCGTATTGTTCTTCACGTTGTGTGTACGAAAAAAGCTTAATGGTTGATATATTTGTATAGCTGTCGACTATACGGCCGGTCATTTCAGAGCGCGCATCGGCCTGCGAGCTGGCAATTTTTTTAAGTTTTGGCACAAAGTACATTTGAATGGCGGCATAAATAATTACCCACACTAAAAGCGGTAGCATTAAACGCCAATCAGCTTCTGCAACTAAAAACACCATAGCGCCAAAATAAACCACAATATACATTAGTACATCGAGCAGTTTCATTACGGCTTCTCGTACGGCCAGTGATGTTTGCATTACTTTTGTGGCAATACGCCCTGCAAACTCGTTTTGATAAAAGCTAACACTTTGGCGTAATAAGTATCTATGCGCCGACCAACGAATCGACATAGGGTAATTACCCAGTAATGCTTGGTGCAAAATAGCCGAGTGAAAAAACACCACAATAGGCAATATCACTAAAAGCACTACCGCCATTTTTATAAGTTCGGCTTTTTGCTCTTCAAATAGGGTTTGCGGTGTGTAGGTGCCCAACCAATCAACCAGTTGGCCCATATAGCTAAATAACGATACTTCTAAAATGGCAAGCAGGGCAGCACTAACAGACATTAAAACTAATGACAGCTCCATACCTTTAGTGTAATGACGACAAAACGCAAATAAGGTAGAGGGCGGCTGCGTTGGCTTTTGCTCAGGAAATGCGTTGGTCATTTTTTCGAATAATCGATACATTTTATAAACTTAAATGACAAAAAATAGAAAAGGATCATACCATTTAAGTGGCGCGCTGTAGATCTTTAGCGACTAATTTACACTGCTACTTTTATCGAATAGGGTTTGTGAGGTTTACGCCTTTAATCATATAAATGTCGTCATAGCGTAAACCGCCATTTCCGTAGGGCTTTTTATGTGGGCCCGTATTACAGTTAGCTAAAAAATAGCTAAGTGGGCGCTCGCGTTTCATTCTAAAGGTGGCATTTTTATACACTAAGGTTTGGTTTTTAAATTCGCCGCCTTGTACATATACATTGTATTGCTGGCCTTGCATTTTTACCGATGCATTATTAACAACGTACCAAATGTTGTACCAACTGTTTGTATCAAGTGGTTTAGCCGATTGCGCTTGTGCATAGTTTTGGATATTACTATAGCCTTTATCAGTTTTGACCATTAGCGCCCCGGTATTAACTAAGCCGTTTGATTCGGTTTTATCGGTAACTCGTAAAGTGGCTTCAAAGGCGTCGTAGCCATGAACGTTTATTTGCTCTGGCTCTAAGTTACTTAATCCAAAAGCATGGTTATTTGGAAAAGAGGCGACGTTAATACGGGTAAAAAAAGTGTAGGTTTCGCCAACGGGCACTGTTTTTGGAAGCTTTTTATAGCTTAGGGCTTTGCGGTTGCCGACAATACCATTTTCGGCAGGCTTTTTAATTAAAAAATGGTTAATCCCTTTGGCTGTGTCCTCAACTTCTATTTTAGTTACTTGTGGGTTAGCGACATAAGGTTGAGTTTGGTTGTCTGTGTCAGCCTTTGTCCAGCCTTTTAGCGGTTGTTCAAAGTTATCTACTAATAGCCATTTTGCAGAGGGGGCATTTTGATTGTTTTGGCAACAGGCTAATAATCCTGAGCAGGCCACTAACAGTAAGCTGTATTTAACGCGCATAATCCCTCTTTTACTAATGTAAGTATAAGCATATAAATTGGTAAACCAATATATGACTTTTAACTTTTCAAACTTAAAATTTATATAACCAATCTGGTGTAAATTAGTCAACCAATATTGTGTTTTATCTATTCTACTGACGTTTTTATTTTAAACGCGTAAAATACCTAACAACACGCAATTAAAAATAATAAAAGGGATTATATGTATACTGGAACGTGCTTATGTAAAGCGGTAAGTGTTGAAATTAAAGGGACTATTTCTCAAATTATTCATTGTCACTGCTCACTATGCAGAAAAAACAGCGGAACTGCTTTTGCCACGAATGGTTTTGTAAACACTCACGAATTTACACTTACCAAAGGTGAAGATAATTTAACTGAATTTAATTTCAAACTTGGGCGTGCGCGCTTTTTTTGTAAAACATGTGGCTCACCTATTTACAGTGCTAATGCAGAGGATAAATCTCGCTTGCGAATACGCCTAGGGTTGATAGATGACGATATTGCTGAACAGGTAATGTCGCATAATTTTGTTACCTCTAAAGCCAATTGGGAGCAATTAGAAACCCATTTGCCGTGCTATGAAAAACACGAACCAGGTCGCTAAATTACTCTATGTGGTAAATGCTGTTTATGTCGCTGTGAAGGCTGGGCGCCCACGTTTTAAATAATGGCGAATGGGCTATTTCTTCTTTATTAATGTGCACTAAGCTTTGCTGAGAAAGCATCACGACAATATTTTTGTATTCGTTAAACTCTATAAGGGCAATACAGCTAAAGTGTTGCCTAAACAAGACGAGTAAAGCTTGGAGCTCTTTTCCTGTTTTAGGGTTTAAATTTATAATAATTTGCGCATTTAGCCCGCTGCAGCGACGTATGTTTTGCCAAAATACGCTGTTAGATAAAAAGTCTTGATGTACATCGCCACTAAAAATATCAATTGTAATGACATTGTATGTGCGCGTGCACGTTGCAACAAACTGCTCTGCATTTTGTAAGTGCACTGTATGATTAGCGGGCAAGTTAAAATGGTGCTTAGCAACGCTTATCATCGCGGGGTTTATTTCTACACTGTCAAACACAGCTAAGTTATTTATATAAGCCGTTTTGTTATGTAAATAATGAATGGCTCGTTCAATGCCCGCAGTACCTAAACCTAAATTTAAAACACTTAGTGGCTCAGCTGCTTTAAGTAAAAATAACAGCATACATTGATTAACCGCAATCAGTAATTGTTCATTCTTATTAAGGCTCATCACCCCTTGAATAGTGATATCGCTTTGCGCATTTTGGGCAAGTGTTAACCAGCGATAGGCCGTATTTTGATAAACACAAATAGGCCCATATTGGTTGTTACTAGAAGCTATTAAATTGGCAGAGACAGTGTCGGCTTTAAGCTGGCGCATAGGTTACAAATACAAATAAAACACCCCATTAGTTTGCCACGAAAACACGCTATGTATATAGCGTATTTATGTAACAAGGTTTGTAATACGCTCGGTTTCTTAAAAGAGGGGAGTACTTAAGTGTGGTTAATTTTTACAGTTGAGCTTACTTGTATAAAGCTTTAACTCAAAATAGTTGCACTAAATAGGGTGTTGAGTAATGGTAAGGAAAAAAATAAGGAGCTTATAATGCGCAAAACCCCTTTTTCTATTACAACTAAACTTATTAAATTGAGTACGTTAGCCTTTGCTTGTACGGCAGGCTTATCAACACAGGCTCATGCCAGCATAAAATATGAAGAACAACAAAAGCTACATGATATTGCAGCGCAGGTATCAGCTAAACGTATTGAGAGCGACATACAAACGCTGGTGGATTTTGGTACCCGCCATACGCTTTCTGAAACTGAGTCAGATACACGGGGCATAGGTGCTGCACGGCGTTGGATCAAAAAAGAGTTTGAAAAAATATCAGCGCAATGTGGTGGTTGCCTAGAAGTTATTGAAGTTAAAGACACTATATCAGGTGAAAAACGAATTCCTAATCCTGTTGAAGTGGTGAATATAGTGGCCATTCAGCGTGGTAGTACTGAGCCAAACCGAATGGTTATTATGTCGGGCGATATTGATTCGCGGGTGAGTGATGTAATGGACTTTACCAGTGATTCACCGGGTGCTAATGATAACGCTTCAGGCGTGGCAGGGGTTATTGAAGCTGCACGTGTACTAAGCAAGCATAAATTTAATGGCTCAGTTGTGTATGCAGCGTTGTCTGGCGAAGAGCAGGGTTTATTTGGCGGTAAAATACTCACAGCGTATGCGCAAGAGCACAATTGGCAAGTACATGGCGTTTTAAATAACGACATGATTGGCAACATTACCGGTATTAATGGTGTTACCGACAATACAACGGCTCGTATTTTCTCAGAAGGCACGCGTGTAGTAGAAACGAAACAACAAGCAAGAACGCGCCGTTTTACAGGTGGTGAAGTCGATTCGGCGAGCCGTAATTTAGCGCGCTATATAGATACAATTGCCGATAGGTACATTCCAAATTTAGATACGATGTTAGTTTACAGGTTAGATAGGTTTGGCCGGGGCGGGCACCATAGACCGTTTAACGATGCAGGTTTTGCAGCAGTCAGAATTATGGAAACTAATGAGCATTACGACCGACAACATCAAGATTTACGTACAGAAAATGGTGTGGTCTATGGCGATACCATAGATGGCGTTGATTTTGACTACACAGCAAAGCTTACGTCACTGAACGCAGTAACAATGGCTTCAATGGCTTGGGCGCCAGCTCCCCCTAAACAGGTAAAAATTGAAGGCGCGGTTAAGGCTGACACTACGCTTTCGTGGCAAAGTTCAGATGATGATAATATTGCCGGTTATCGTATTTATTGGCGCTATACCAGTGAGCCACAATGGCAATTTAGTCACGATGTGGGCAATGTAAGTAAAGCTACACTTAAAAACGTTGTTATAGATAATTACTATTTTGGTGTTGCAGCGATAAGCAAAGACGGGATTGAATCGCCAGTGGTGTTCCCAGGTGATGTAGGCTCGTTTGATCACAATATAAAATAACAGCGATTTACTATTGCTTAAGTGCAATTGTGATTAAAAACAAATCAAATGGTGTATTTAAGGTGCAAAGCAGGTGTTTTATGCTTGCACCTTATTTGTTATGCACTTAGAGTGTAGAAAAAAAGCAGTAAAGGTTAATAAAATGCAGCAAGAAGAAAAAAAACCATTAACAGCGCAAGAGCAAGCACAAATAGAGCAACAACGGGTTGCTTGGCAACGCGAGTGTTTTCAAAACGCCCAAAAATACTTAGCAGAAAAAGGCATTATGCCTAAATCAGTAATAGACAAAGATAGCCGCTTTTTAGCGCCATTGTGTGCTATGTGGAAATTTAAAGCGCAAAACGGTAAGAGCTACTGGGTAATAACAGGGCGCTTACCTACTGATCATGCAGAAGTAAGTGCAGCAAAAGATGCGCGCGATGCTATGCGTTATTTTTCATTACAATGGCAGTTAAAAGCAGATCAAATAATGAGTGTTGGCGCGCGTGATAAAACCCAGGTCGACTTTGCTAACTTACTTATAAACCGTGCACACGGCTTATACGAAATGCATGAAAACGAGCAACTTTGGGCTAATGAACCAAAATAAGGTATTGCTTGTATAAACGTAAAAAAGGGCTATTAATGGCCCTTTTTTAATGTACTAATGTAAATGGTTTAGTGACAAACTCAGACACTTGGCATTGCATTCGCTGCCTAGGTATACCTGCTTCCATAAAAACACCGCCTTGTTGTATAAAGCCGTTTCGTTTAAAACGTTCAACTTCGTTTAAAATACAATTAATACTAATAACTTGGTGCCCATCGTTAGCGGCAAGATTAACAATAAAAGTAAGTAATGAAGTATAAACGTGGCGATTACGGTGTGCGGGTAAAACGGCTATTCGGCCTATTAAACCATCTGTACACAGCCTACCTGTGGCTACGGGTGCGTTACTGTTGTGAGTAACTAGCACATGGTGTGCTAGTTTGTCTTGGCTATCAAATTCTATTCGTTTGGGTAAGTGTAACTCATACACAAATACTTTTTCACGTATTTGTTGTAGCTGGTCTTTTTGCCTATCCCACTCGACCTTATTAATTTGATAGCCCATAGCGCACCTCTAATTAAACCACAACCC
The DNA here is from genome assembly GCF_002433295.1 of Pseudoalteromonas sp. UBA6610. Taxonomy (NCBI): domain Bacteria; kingdom Pseudomonadati; phylum Pseudomonadota; class Gammaproteobacteria; order Alteromonadales; family Pseudoalteromonadaceae; genus Pseudoalteromonas; species Pseudoalteromonas sp. UBA6610. Next base: position 21,619 of record NZ_DJHW01000132.1, read on the forward strand.
CTCATTAACTAGTGTAGTAAAGGTTTGAATAAAAACTAGGCTGGGCTGCGCTGCGTTTAAATCGTCGGTATTAACATAATCATGATCTGTTAATAGTTTAACGGCATTTAAGTCGCAAAGTGGTAACGGGTAGTTTTCGCCATTAATACTTAATAATAGGGTGTCTTCTAGCTGCTGATAGATAGCACGTACGCCGCCTAAACGCTCAAATTCTTCTGCATTGTTTGCTATTAACTCACTCATTTGCTCGCAGGTTATAGGCTCTTCAAGCGGTGCTAAGTCCATTTCGTGCTTGGCTTGGCTTAAGGTATTCCCAAGCCAATGCTTAAATAGCTCATCGTTATTAAGTAGCGCTTGCATAAGGGTTTTAACTTTATCGGTTTCGCTCTGTAAAAGCTCACCTTTAGAGTCCCTAAGGGCTAAAGTATGATCGGTATAGCGTTTTTGGCCGCTGTCGGTATCAATAACATGATCGGCAAAACTAGAAAATAAGTCTTGTTGATTAGGCGCTCTAAATCCAACCGAGTAGTTAAGGGCGTTTTCTATTGCATAGCCTTCGTGAGGGCACCCAGGTGGTATGTATAAAATATCGCCGGGCTCTAAAATACAATCTATAACGGCTTCAAATTGCTCAACTTGCAGTAGTTTTTTATTTTGCGCAAATTGTTTAACTGTTGGATCAGGCAAGCCAACACGCCAATGACGCTTACCCTCGCCTTGTATAATAAATACATCGTACTGATCTAGGTGTGGACCAACGCCACCTTTAGGGGTTGAGTAGCTGATCATTAAATCATCTATTCGCCAGTTAGGTATAAACCGAAATGGCTGAAGCAGTTGTGCTGCATCGCTATGCCAATGATCAACCGCTTGTACCAATAAAGTAGCGTGTTGCTCAGTTAATTTTTCAAAGTCTTCAAATGGGCCTTGGTATGCTTGCCAATCGTTATTGTGGTTGGTAACAATTCGCGACTCTATACTTTCTTCCATAGCAAGACCGGCAAGCTCTTCTGCCTCTATTGGGTCTTGAAAGTCTGTAAAGCCTTGTTTAATTAATAGCGGTTTTTTTTGCCAGTATTGGTTTAAAAATTCTTGCTCACAGAGGTTGTTTATTTTTAATTGGTACATAGAGTTGGCCTATAATTTTTAGTACAAAAAAAGCGAAAGGGATTATCCTTTCGCTTTTTATATGCGCAATTTAGTATTTAAACTAAATCGTCAATAAACTCAACAGCGCGGCCAATGTAGTTGGCAGGTGTTAGTTTTTTCATTTCTACTTTAGCGTGCTCTGGCAGGTCTAAACCATCGATAAAGTCGGCCATTATCTCTTGATTTACACGTTTACCACGCGTTAAATCTTTAAGTTTTTCGTATGGTTTTTCAATACCGTATTTACGCATAACCGTTTGAATTGGCTCAGCAAGTAATTCCCAGTTTTGATCAAGCTCATCAAGTAAACGTTGCTCATTTACTTCAAGCTTGCTTACGCCTTTAAGTGTAGATTGATACGCGATAAGCGTGTAGCCCATACCCACACCTAAGTTACGTAAAACGGTTGAGTCGGTAAGGTCACGCTGCCAACGAGAAACAGGCAGTTTTTGTGCAAGGTGAGCAAATATAGCATTTGCTAAACCTAGGTTACCTTCTGAGTTTTCAAAGTCGATAGGGTTTACTTTATGCGGCATTGTTGAAGAGCCGATTTCGCCAGCAATGGTTTTTTGCTTAAAGTGGTTAAGGGCAATGTAACCCCAAACGTCACGATCAAAATCAAGTAAAATAGTGTTAAAGCGAGCAATAGCATCAAATAGCTCGGCAATGTAGTCATGCGGCTCTATTTGTGTAGTGAACGGGTTAAAGGTTAAACCAAGGCTAGTTACAAAGTTGCTTGCGTGGGTATGCCAATCGTAATCTGGGTAAGCACTCAAGTGAGCATTGTAGTTACCTACAGCACCGTTAATTTTACCTAGCATTTCTACCTGTGCGATTTGGTCGCGTTGGCGTTTTAAACGCATGTATACGTTAGCAAACTCTTTACCCATTGTTGAAGGCGTAGCTGGTTGGCCGTGGGTACGCGTCATCATAGGTACTGCTTTGTACTCAATGGCTTTTTCTTTTATAGCGTTAAGTAATTGGTCGCAGTATGGAAGGAGCACTTTATCACGAGCTTCGCTTAGCATTAAACCATGAGATAGGTTATTAATATCTTCTGATGTACAGGCAAAATGGATGAACTCGTTAATAGCGTTAATTTCGCTGTTATCGGCTACTTTTTCTTTTAGTAAATATTCTACCGCTTTAACATCGTGGTTTGTGGTGCGTTCAATGTCTTTAACACGCTGTGCGTCTGCTTCGCTGAAGTTATCAACTATGGCATTTAAAAGTGCATTGGCTTGTTCGCTAAATGCAGGTACTTCTTTAATATCGCTTGCTGCAGCTAAGGCTTGCAACCAACGCACTTCAACGGTTACGCGGTATTTGATTAAGCCAAATTCGCTGAAAATACTGCGTAGTTCAGTGGTTTTGCTGCCGTAGCGACCATCCACTGGAGAGATAGCGGTTAACGCTGAAAGCTCCATAATAACTCCTAAATTTTAGTTTTGAACGATAATTAAATGTTTGTTTTTGCAATAGCGAGAATTTTTCTTTTTGCAAAGAAAAAGTGACGGCGTTTACCGCCCATTTGTCGCCATAATACAGCACTGCGAATTCCTGCTAATAAAAGGGCACGAATTTTATTTTGCGTTTGCTGCTGTTTTAATAACTCGGGTTTACCATAAACCTGAATTCGGTGCCCAAGGGGGCTCAGCACCGACGAGTATATATCTGCTAAACCGGCAACTACTGTGTCATCGGTTATAGCAAAGTGATCTAAGCGACGATGAATGTCGTCGATACGACGGCCAAGTTCAGCTAAGCTTTTTGGCTCGTTATTTAAAATACGTTCAAGCTGCATTAAACCACCTACGTACTTAACTATTTCCACATCTTTTTGAGCGCCAGCAGTAAGCTGCGCCATTAATGTTTTATAGCCGTCGCGCAAGTTATGCGTACCTTGATAAACATCAACCGGCGATGCGGGTGATGTTTGTACAATACTTGTAAATAGCACGTCTAAGTCTGAATCGTTTGCGCTGCCGTATTGCGCAATTTTTTGTACTTGTTTAGCCACTTGGCACATGGCGGCAAGCGCCATGACTTGGTGTTGATTCATTACTTAATCACCGAATCTATAATACCGCCACCTAAACACACATCATCGGCATAAAATACAGCTGATTGACCTGGTGTAACGGCTTTTTGTGGTTCATCAAACAATACACGTGCCATACCATCTTCCCCAACGAGAAGAGTACAATTAATATCTTCTTGGCGGTAACGGGTTTTAACGGTGCAGCGCGTTGTACCTTGAGGACCAACACGGTCTACCCAATGTAATTGATTGGCGTTTAGGCCATTGCTGTAAAGGCGAGGGTGGTCTTTACCTTGTCCGACAACGAGCACATTGCGCTCAACGTCTTTATCTACAACGTACCATGGCTCGCCAGAGCCTTCTTTCATGCCACCAATTAACAAGCCTTTACGTTGGCCAAGTGTATGATACATAAGCCCTTCGTGCTCACCTACGTTGTTGCCGTCAGTATCTTCAATCACACCTGGTTGAGCAGGTAAAAACTTTTGTAAAAAGTCTTTAAATTTACGCTCACCAATAAAACAAATACCGGTGCTGTCTTTTTTATCGTGAGTGATTAAGTCTTGTTCTTCTGCAATGCGGCGTACGTCTGGTTTAGCTATATCGCCTACTGGGAAAAGAGTTTGGCCTATGTGTTCATGGCTTAAGGTATATAAGAAATAGCTTTGATCTTT
>NZ_DJHW01000132.1:25802-25954 GCF_002433295.1 Pseudoalteromonas sp. UBA6610
AGCTTTGATCTTTGTTATCGTCTAAGCCTCGGCACATAACGTATTTGTCGTCTCGTAGTTCACGACGAACATAATGGCCTGTTGCAATATAATCGGCGCCAAGTGCTTGTGCTGCAAATTCTAAAAATGCTTTAAATTTAATTTCTTTGTTA
>NZ_DJHW01000132.1:26301-26437 GCF_002433295.1 Pseudoalteromonas sp. UBA6610
GTTTGGCGTACGGCCCGCTTTGTACTCTTCTAAAAAGTACTCAAAAACGTTATCCCAGTATTCGGCTGCAAAGTTAACGGTATGAAGCTCGATGCCTAATTTGTCACACACTGCTTGTGCATCTTTTAAATCTTCA
>NZ_DJHW01000102.1:0-18481 GCF_002433295.1 Pseudoalteromonas sp. UBA6610
TTAATCTCTTGATGTAATTCCATATTCAGCCTTTGGGTAAATACATGTCGTTTGATCTTTATGCACCGCACACTATAAAACAACAAACCCCTATGATGCAGCAGTATCTAAAAATAAAATCAGAGCATCGCGATATTTTATTGTTTTATCGTATGGGGGATTTTTATGAACTCTTTTTTGACGACGCTAAACGCGCAGCCCAACTACTCGATATTTCGCAAACGCATCGCGGTAAAGCCGGCGGCGATCCTATTCCTATGGCGGGTGTCCCTTATCATGCAGTAGAAAACTATTTAGCTCGTTTAGTACAAATGGGCGAATCGGTTGCTATATGTGAGCAAGTTGGCGATCCTGCAACCAGTAAAGGGCCAGTAGAGCGCAAAGTCGTACGTATCGTTACACCGGGTACTATTTCAGATGAAGCGCTATTGCAAGAACGCCAAGATAACTTACTCACTAGCGTATGGCAAAATAAAAAAGGGCTATACGGTATTGCCTACCTTGATATAAATTCAGGGCGTTTCAACGTAGTTGAAGTTAACACCGACGAAGCATTTACTTCAACCCTACAGCGCTTAGCACCCGCTGAGCTTTTATACTGTGAAAGCTTTGAAAACACACATTTAATTGAGCATATAAAAGGGGCACGCCGACGCCCTGAGTGGGAGTTTGACCTAGACACCGCGCAACACTTACTGTGCGAGCAGTTTGGCACCAAAGATTTAGTTGGTTTTGGTGTAGATAAAGCGCATGCTGCTTTGGTCGCTGCGGGTTGTTTAATGCAATATGTAAAAGATACACAACGTATTGCGCTACCCCACATTCGCGCTATTACGCTTGAGCATAACGAGCACGCAGTTATATTAGATGCGGCCACGCGCAAAAATTTAGAACTAACCGTTAATTTATCGGGCGGCTTTGAAAACACCTTAGCGCAGGTACTTGATAAAACCGCCACGGCCATGGGGTCGCGTTTACTTAAACGCCGTATTCATACACCTGTGCGTAATAAAAATGAGCTTAACTCACGTTTAAATGCCATTAGCGCCATTTTAGATGTGCAATTATATGGCGAGTTACACGATTCATTAAAAGAAATTGGTGATATAGAGCGCGTAATAGCACGACTTGCTTTATGCACCGCACGCCCGCGCGATTTAACCCGACTGCGCAGTGCCCTACAAGCACTCGCACCACTGCACGCATTATTAAACGATGCTAATGATGAGCGTATCGCTAGCATTGTTCACCATTCTCCAGAGCTGCCTGAACTACAAGCTTTACTTGAGCGTGCTGTTATTGATAACCCACCAGTACTAATTCGCGATGGGGGCGTTATTGCTCCAGGCTACAACAGCGAACTCGATGAATGGCGAAACTTGAGTAAAGGCGCTACCGATATACTTGAGCAACTAGAGCTTAGAGAGCGCGAGCGCACCGGGATCAGCACATTAAAAATTGGCTATAACAAGGTGCATGGCTTTTTTATCGAGGTAAGTCGTGCAAACTCACACTTAGTACCTGCTGATTATATTCGCCGCCAAACGCTTAAAAATAATGAACGCTACATAATACCTGAACTAAAAGAGCACGAAGACAAAGTGCTTGGCAGCCAATCAAAAGCTCTTGCGCTTGAAAAACAATTATATGAAGAGCTATTTGAGTTTATAGCCCCGCATATTGAACAGCTTCAAATGATGGCTGGCGCATTAGCTGATTTAGATGTATTGAATAACTTAGCAGAGCGAGCGCAAACGCTTAATTATGCTAAACCCCAGCTATGCGATGATGACAATATAAGTATTAAACAAGGTCGCCACCCCGTGGTAGAGCAAGTAATGAAAGAACCTTTTATTGCCAACCCTGTGGAGCTAAATAGCCAGCGTAAAATGTTGATTATCACCGGTCCAAACATGGGTGGTAAATCAACCTACATGCGCCAAACAGCACTTATCGTATTGATGGCACATATTGGCTGTTATGTCCCTGCTGATAGTGCAAAAATTGGTAATATTGACCGTATATTTACTCGCATTGGTGCAAGCGACGATTTAGCCTCTGGTCGCTCTACTTTCATGGTAGAAATGACAGAAACCGCCACAATATTAAATAATGCAACTGCGCAATCTTTGGTATTAATGGATGAAATTGGCAGAGGTACCAGTACCTACGATGGCTTGTCACTTGCTTATGCAACGGCTGATCATCTGGCACAAAAAATATCTGCTAAAACATTATTTGCTACGCACTACTTTGAATTAACGGAACTTGCCGAGCAAAAAACTGGACTGGTGAATGTGCACTTAGATGCCATAGAGCACAACGACACCATTGCATTTATGCATACTGTGCTTGATGGTGCAGCAAGTAAAAGCTTTGGCTTACAGGTCGCAGCGCTTGCCGGCGTGCCTAAAGCCGTGATAGCCCAAGCAAAACAAAAGCTTAAACTGCTCGAAAACCACCAAAGTGTAACAGCGCCTAATGCTGAGCAGCAGGCGTTTTCATTTGCTAATGAGTTACCTGCGCCTGAGCCTTCAGAGGTTGAGGAGCAACTCAGTGCCATTGACCCTGATAACCTATCGCCGCGTCAAGCACACGAACTTCTTTATAAATTAAAGGCTCTGCTTTAAATATAGATAACTTGAGCGGTGGTTAAGAGGCTGATAACACTGTAAATAGTATTTCTTGGGGGTCGTAAGACATAAAAAAAGCTGAAGGTTTTATCCTTCAGCTTTTAAACACATAGACAGTATAAAAGGGAGTTACGAGAACTGGTCAAACAAACTTTCTGTGCTTAACCCTTCTTGTTGTAAAATATCTTTTAAACGACGTAATGCTTCTACCTGAATTTGTCTTACGCGCTCTCGCGTTAAACCAATTTCACGGCCAACATCTTCTAGTGTTGATGGCTCATAGCCAAGTAAACCAAAGCGACGCGCTAATACTTCACGTTGTTTAGGGTTTAACTCACCTAACCAATCAACAATATGTTTGTTAATATCGTTGTTTTGAACTTCGCCCTCAGGGCCTGCGCTTTTTTCATCGGCAATAATGTCTAACAGTGCGCTGTCGTTCTCACCGCCAATTGGCATATCAACTGAGGCAATTTTCTCGTTTAAGCGTAGCATTTTAGTTACGTCTTCTACGGGTCTGCCTAGGCTTTCAGCAATTTCTTCAGCAGTTGGCTCATGGTCTAGCTTTTGTGTCAGCTCGCGTGCTGTACGCAAGTAAACATTTAATTCTTTAACTACATGTATTGGCAGGCGAATTGTGCGCGTTTGATTCATAATGGCGCGTTCAATTGTTTGGCGTATCCACCACGTTGCATAAGTCGAAAATCTAAAACCGCGCTCTGGGTCAAACTTTTCAACAGCGCGAATTAAACCTAGGTTACCTTCTTCAATTAAATCTAGAAGTGCTAATCCTCGGTTGTTATAACGGCGGGCAATTTTTACAACTAAACGTAGGTTACTTTCAATCATACGCTTGCGAGATGCTTCACATCCACGTAGCGATTTGCGGGCAAAAAAGACTTCTTCTTCAGCGCTAAGTAGGGGGGAAAAACCAATTTCTCCTAAATAAAGTTGGGTTGCATCAAGGTTTTTAGTTACTTCCTCTTTTGCAAATATCTCTTCTTCGTTATCAACCTCTTCAAGTAATGCTGCAGTTTCTTCTACTGCGGTGTCATCAAATTTTTCGTCGGTGGTGTTTTTGTCAAGTTTTGCTGCGTTAGCCATAAGCCTTCTCCCGAGCAATTATCAATACCTAAAAATTAGGGAAGGTATTTAGCAGGATTGACAGCTTGCCCACGGTAGCGAATTTCAAAACGAAGCGCAGTGACCGAAGATTCTGACTTGCCCATTTCTGCTATTTTTTGTCCTGCCTTAACTTTCTGCTTTTCTCTAACAAGTAGTTTCGAGTTATGTGCATAAGCACTTAGGTAATCATCATTATGTTTCAAAATGATTAAATTACCGTACCCTCGAAGCGCATTACCCGCATACACCACCGTTCCTTGTGCTGCGGCTAAAACTGAAGCCCCTGTACGGTTAGTAATCTGTAAACCCTTGTAACCGTTTTCCTTATTAGAAAAGCGTTTAGTCACTTTGCCCTTTGCAGGCCAAAACCACTTTACTTTACTGCTCGACGAAGGTTTAGCATTACTAACTATTTCATTGGCTTGTTTTCGAACATACTCTCGTTGTTTCGGCTGATCAAGATTTTTCTTTAATTTTTTGTTAGTTTTTTGTTTTATTTTAGTGGATGTTATTTTTTGTTTAACGGGTGAATTGCTAGCAAGCGCATGGCTAGTGGTGGCTGCAAGCGAAACAACTTGCCCAGGATAAATAACGTAAGGTGATGGAATTGAATTGTTTTTTGCAAGCGACCTAAAATCTTGCCCTGCACTAAAGGCAATGGAATATAAAGTATCCCCCTTTTGTACTGTGTATTTATTGCCATTAATGTTAATGCCTTTTTGAAAGTCATTAACATTAGTATTGAGGCTACTAACTGGAGCAGGTATATGGCGAGATGAACACCCCGAAAGCAAAACAACAATAAATACAATTACATATAATGCGTACTGACTATTCAAGGTGTTTTGCTCCGAAATTTAAAAAGTACTACTTTTGTTTGTTAGCGTAATAAAAAGTAAGCAACCGCTATTAATATAACTAAACCCCAGCCAAGTACTTCAACATATTGACGTAATTTTTGCTCCATTTTAACCCCGCCCCACTTCATTAAAGCAGAAACTAAAAAGAAACGCGCACCACGGCCAACGGCAGACGCTATTAAAAATGGTAAAAATGCCATTTGTAATACCCCTGCACCAATAGTAAATACCTTATAAGGGATAGGTGAAAAGCCCGCTAAAAATACCACCCACACGCCATACTCTTTAAACCATGTAAGCGCTGTTTCAAACTTTTCTTGCCAGTGCATCTGCTCAATAAAGGGCTGTACAACAGGCTCAAATAACCAGTAACCTAAAAAGTAACCTACAATCCCCCCAAGTACTGAAGCAACTGTTGCAAAGCTTGCAAAGCGCCACGCTTTACTTGGCTGAGCAAGCGACATAGGGGCAAGCATTACATCCGGTGGTACCGGAAAAAAAACAGACTCAGCAAAGCTCATGGCTGCTAAATAGCGCTCAGCAAAGCGGTGTTTTGCCCACACTAGGGCCATATCGTATAACTTAGTAAACAATTTCAACGTGAATTCCTATTCAATATCACCAGGGACGAGAGGGACAAACCGAACTGGTGCAATAACATGCTCTGTGAAGCTATCGCCTTGACGAATAACCATGGTTAATTTTTGTTCTTGCTCACCAATGGGAGCAAGGAGTACACCGCCATCAGCTAGTTGTGCAAGTAAGTCTTGAGGCACTTTTGATGCGGCCGCGGTAACTATAATACCATTAAACGGGGCCTGCGATTGCCAGCCTTGCCAGCCATCTGCGTGTTTCATGGTTACATTGTATAAATCAAGTTGATGTAAACGGCGTTTAGCCTGCCATTGCAGTGCTTTTATACGCTCGACCGAATACACCTTATTAAAACACTTGGCTAACACTGCGGTTTGATAACCAGAGCCTGTGCCAATTTCTAACACTTTGTCGCGTACGCCAGCCAAATGAAGCAGCTCGGTCATACGCGCCACAATATAAGGCTGCGAAATAGTTTGCCCTTGCCCTATTGGCAACGCCGTGTTTTCGTACGCCTTGTGTTTTAGTACATCATCAATAAAGGCATGACGTGGTATATCTGCAATGGCTTTTAATACCTGTTTGTCTTCTACCCCTTCTTGCTCTAATAGCTTAGAAAGCGCAATAGCACTGCGCGAGTAATTAGCCAGCACGGTTTATCTCCATTTCAGCTAACCACTGCCCAACCGCTTCAATACTTTCTTTTGCTGTCATATCAACACTTAGCGGCGTAACTGAAGCATAGCCATTATTAACAGCGTAAAAATCAGTGCCCTCACCGGCATCGCTTTCAATACCAAGCGAGCCATACCAAAAAATATCACGCCCCCATGGGTCCGTTTGTTTGGTCATGGTTTCGGCTTTATGTCGAGCACCTAAACGCGTAACTTGCACCCCTTTTAGCTCACTTAGAGGAATATCGGGTACATTTACGTTGATAATTTGATCTTTAGGCAGTGGGTGCGATGCCAGCCCTTTAATTATGTTAACGGTCACAGCTGCTGCGGTTTCAAAGTGCTCACCATGGTGCGAGCAAAGCGACACGGCAATAGCAGGCAAGCCTAAATGGCGCCCTTCGGTCGCCGCAGCCACAGTGCCTGAATACAATGTATCATCGCCCAAATTAGCGCCGTGGTTAATACCTGCTACGACTAAATCAGGCGTTTCATCTACTAACTGATTAACCCCTAAATGAACACAATCAGTAGGTGTGCCATTAACCGATATAAAGCCGTTTTCAAGCGTGGTAGAGCGCAGTGGATTTATTAACGTTAACGAGTTACTGGCACCACTACAGTTACGATCAGGGGCTACAAGGGTTACATCGGCAATTTGCGTAAGAGCCTGGTATAAAACAGCAATCCCTTTAGCGTTTACACCGTCGTCGTTACTTAGCAGTATCTTCATTTTGACTGTCCTTTTCTTTTCGCTCATTAGGGCTTGCATCGGTGTAATCCACCAGCTCACGTAAAAGTGCGGTAGCAAAACACCCTTTAGGCAATCCAAAGCTTAATTTTAAAGTCGTTTCGTCTAGTGTTTCTATGGTTAAATCTTGCGGAATGAGACGCAGCATACGGCGCTCATTTTTAAGGCCTAATTCGCCTAAGCCCTCACACCATGCTTGGTATGGTTTTAGCCATAATTTTTCTTGATCAGTTAAGCCCTTTTCGCTTTTACCAACCATAGGAGCCGACATCATAATATCGCCAGAGGCTAAACGCGCTATGTTTTCATCGCTTATTGCATCTTCAAAAAATGCGTTACTACCGCTTAGCATAAATACTTCACGGTGCATGGTTTTAGCTAACCCATGCTCTTTAACACGTAAGCTCACTATTTGATTAAATACATATGAACGGGCAGCGGAGATAATAATACCGCGTAGTTTTTTATCGCGAATGCGCTCGCCGGCAAACATTTTTTCGGCCATAACTAAATTATGCCCATCGCGGCCAAAGCGCTGCTCACCAAAGTAGTTAGGCACACCCGCACGCACGGCATTAATGCGGCATAAAATATCAAGCGGCTGGGTTACATTACGAAGCGTAATAGTGAATCGGTTTCCTTTGTGGCAACCGGTGCGTAATTTACGTTCGTGGCGCTGTTGCGAAACCACAAAAATGCTGTCGCTATTGAGTTCACTAAAATCAATGTGCTTTTTAATGGGTACTTTTACGCTAAACCATTGGCTACACACGCCGTGGCGGTCTTTCATGCCGGCATAGCTTACTTCGCGCGGTGACACTCCAGCCTTTTGTGCAATTAACTTGGCCACATATTGCGTGTTTTCACCTTTTTTAACGACCTGTAAGCATACATGCTCACCACTGCCGGTAAACTCTATGCCGAGGTCTTCATCAACCATAAAATCTTCAGCAACGGTTTTAAAATCTGCTTTTGAAAGCGGTGCACCGTATAGGTAATTTAAATCGCTCATGCGCTTGCTGTACTCTCAGGCGCTTTGCTCATAATAACCACCGCATGGCTAGAAATACCTTCTTTACGCCCTTCAAAGCCGAGCTTTTCGGTGGTGGTCGCTTTAACATTGATTTGTGAAAGCTCGCAATTTAAATCGCTGGCTAAATTAGTGCGCATAGCGTGGATGTGTGGCAACATTTTAGGAGCCTGCGCCACAATAGTGACATCGCCATTGCCCAGTACATAACCTTGCTCTTTGGCAAGGCTTACAACATGGCGAAGTAAAATACGGCTATCTATATTTTCATACTCGCTCGCCGTATCCGGAAAATGCTTACCAATATCGCCCATTGCCAAAGCGCCTAAAATAGCATCGCATAATGCATGAATAGCAACATCGCCATCTGAGTGTGCTAAAAAGCCCTGCGGGTAATCTATTTTTTCGCCGCAAATTGTTATTGGGCCTTCGCCACCAAATTTGTGTACGTCAAAACCATGGCCAATTCGAATCATAATGCTTGCTCGTTTTGTTGTTTGTTTAATAAAAACCCCGCTAGGTCTAAATCCTCCGGCGTGGTTATTTTAATATTGTCGCTGCGCCCTGCAATTAGCTTAACGGGTTTATTTGCCCACTCAATGGCACTGGCTTCATCGGTAATAGTTACGCCTTCACAAAGCGCACGTTGCAACGCATTTTTAAGCTCGTCATATTTAAAAAACTGCGGTGTAAGCGCTTGCCATAAATCATCACGAGGCACGGTTTGCTCGCTATGCGTGTTACCACGCTTTATGGTGTCTTTTACCTTGCTTGCTAAAATACCGCCTTCGTCGTCGGCTATACAATGCGCTATTAAGGTTTCAATATCGTTAATAGTGACTAAGGGGCGGGCTGCGTCGTGCACCAGCACCCATTCAGGAGGGTTATTTTCTAAAAACAATAAGCTATTAAGCACTGAGTCTGCTCGCTCTTGCCCGCCGTTCGCGCGTAAAATTCGCGAGTCTATGTGCGCAAGCGAGTCAAAAAAAGGGTCGGTTTGACTAACGGCTACAACTATTTGGCTTAAGCTTTTTAATTGCGAAAGCTTACAGAGCGTGTGCTCTAAAATAGTTTTTCCTGCCAATTTAATATACTGCTTAGGTGCACTGTGCTGCATTCTGCTGCCTACGCCGGCAGCGGGTACAATGGCAGCTATTGAATTATTATTTTTCATGTTGTTTGCCCGGTAAAACACGTATAAATGTTTCATCCGGTTTAATCATTCCTAATTCGTTACGAGCGCGCTCTTCTATGCCTTCTTGACCAAGCTTTAAATCTTCTATGTCGGCGGTAAGTACTTTATTGCGCTTAATTAGTTTTTCATTAGTTTGTTGATGAGAAGCCACGGCTGCTTTTAAACGTGTATAGTCTTGCACACCGTTATGACCAAACCAAAGTCGGTATTGTATAAACAGTGCTAAGCACAACAGGCCAAGCTGAAAAAACCGCATTTAACACTCCCTATTCGTTTTTAAATAAAATTAGGCTCGTGGGCGTTTTATATTACGCCAATTAATATTACCCGCTAATAGCATTTCTCTAAGTGAAAGCAACCTAGGTGCGCAGCGTTTTGAAAATTGCCACTGATGCCCGCAACACGCCGCTGTTAAACTCATTTTACTGGGTTTTACCAACTGCGCATTTGCTTGCTCTAGACCCTTGCCAAAAAAATCAAACCAGCCTAGTTCATTACAGTGCAGTTTATTGTCGCTTACTTGATCTATGCTGTCTATTCTTAGCCTCACTTGGTCATGGCTATTTATTAACACCGGCACTATTAGCCCCACTTGGGCATATTTTTTATAAAAAAGTTCATTTGCCTGAGCGTTAACCTCTGGCGGTGTTGGCTTTTGTTTTTCAAGCCAAGAGCCATTTTGTGAGTCGAGCGTAAACGGCGAACTCCCATTGGCAACCAAAGTCGCCGCCCGTTCTATATAATACGGTAAGCTTTTTAATTGGCGGCGTAGTTTATCAGCATTAGGCTCAGCAACTAAGCGCTGTACCTCTCGCTGATAAAACGCATTGCACAATTGTGCATACAGCACTTTTTGCGCATCACTTTGCCATATTTCTTGCTGCTGAGCTGCAAGTGGCTGACTCTTCGCTACCAATAGTTATACTCAAAAAACAATTAGGTAGCTGTTTTATAGCACAATAGCGGCTATTTTTTAAGCGCACTAGGCAATTTAAGCGCTTGGCTTTTCACCTAATTTAGCAATGCCGCTTTCTAAAAATTGCACCACGGTATTACGCTTTTTACCAATTAATAAACTGCCATCAGCTAAAAACATAAAGTTTTGCCAATTACGTTTAAATACATCAAAGGTGGTTTCTATAACGTTATCGCGTGCCATACAAAAATAAACGGTGGTATTAGCCTGCCAATCTAAATGATCCAAAATGGCTTGCGGTAAGCTTTCGTCGCCATTTTCCCACGCATCTTCCCAATTTACTTCATCGCTAAAGCTTTCTTCTTTACCGCACCAATCAGTTTTATCAAAAAAATCGGGGTGGTCGAACTCGCGGCTCACCATAGTGCTCCAAAGCACCGCAGCACGTTCGCTGGTCATTGGCTTAATACGCGCAGCGTCTTCTTCAGATACAGGGAGGTCTTTATGACGAAAAACCCAGGCTTTTTTGTGATCATCGAGCGAAATATAATTCATAGTGTTGGTGTATTCTTTGGCATAATAAAAAGCAAACGCAATTATACAAGAGATCAAAACATGACTACAGCAATAAAACCGCTTTCCCTCAAACCAGGGATATATCAACACTACAAAGGCCCACAATACAAAGTATTTTACGTAGCAACACACAGTGAAACCGAAGAGCAACTAGTTATATACCAAGCCCTGTATGGCGAGTACGGCATGTGGGCACGCCCACTAAGTATGTTTTTAGAAACCGTTGAAAAAGATGGACACACTATTCCACGCTTTGCCTACCTTGGAGCTGCAGATTAACTATGGCATTATAATCACATACAACACTGATCAGACCAGGCAAGGGGAACCCGTGCAATTTAATTCTACCGACAACTACATCGCTAGCAGCTCGCTTAAACAGGCTGTAAATGCCGCTATTATGCTTGAAAAACCCTTATTAATTAAAGGTGAGCCAGGTACAGGTAAAACTATGCTGGCGGAAGAGCTTGCTAAAAGCTTAGATACCGAGCTTATTCAGTGGCACATTAAATCAACCACCAAAGCACAACAGGGCTTGTACGAATACGACGCGGTATCGCGCCTACGCGACAGCCAATTAGGCGATGAGCGCGTACATAACATTGGCAACTACATTGTTAAAGGTAAGCTGTGGCAAGCGTTTAACTACGCTGAACTTAACGGCAAACGCCCAGTGCTTTTAATCGACGAAATAGACAAAGCCGACATCGAGTTCCCAAACGACTTACTGCTCGAACTTGATAAAATGGAGTTTCATGTTTACGAAACTAACGAGCGCATTGTAGCGAAAGAACGCCCTATTGTGATCATCACGTCAAACAACGAAAAAGAACTACCAGATGCCTTTTTACGCCGCTGCTTTTTTCACTATATTGATTTTCCAAGCAGCGAGGAAATGCAGCAAATCGTTGATGTGCACTACCCTAACGTCAAACAAGATTTAGTTCGCCAAGCACTCGAAGTATTTTTTAACTTACGTGAAGCCAACGGCCTTAAAAAGAAACCTTCCACCAGCGAATTGCTGGATTGGTTAAAGCTTTTAATGGCCGAAGATATAGACGCTAAAACACTGCACGATAAAGCCCAAAAAGGCGGTTTAATGCCGATGTTTGGCGCATTACTTAAAAATGAGCAAGACATAAGCCTAATCGAAAAGCTCGCCTTTATGAGCCGTCGCTAACATGTTAGTACAGCTTTTTTTCACGCTACGTAAATACCGTTTACCGGTAAGCCTGCGCGAGCTACTCGATTTAATAAACGCCTTAAAAAAAGGCGTTATATTTGCCGATGTAGATGGCTTTTACTATTTAGCGCGCACCATAATGGTAAAAGACGAAACCCATTTTGACAGGTTCGACAAAGCCTTCAGCGACTATTTTAGCGGTATTGCCGACCTTGATTTGCTCGAAAGTTTAAAACAACAGCACAGCTTACCTAAAGACTGGTTGCGCAAAGAGTTTGAAAAACACCTAAGCGATGAAGAAAAAGCCCAGCTAAAAGCCATGGGCGGGCTCGACGAGCTAATGAAAACCCTAAAAGAGCGTTTAGAAGAGCAACAAAAACGCCACGCAGGCGGCAATAAATGGGTAGGCACTGGTGGTACATCACCTTTTGGTGCATATGGGTATAACCCAGAGGGCGTGCGTATAGGGCAAGAGGGTAACCGTAATCGCCAAGCGGTAAAAGTGTGGGATAAACGTGAATACCGTAATTTAGATTCAGATCGTGAAATAGGCTCACGCACCATAAAACTTGCCCTCAAAAAATTACGTAAATTTGCCCGCACAGGCGCAAGTGACACCCTTGATTTAAACGAGACCATTCGCGCTACCGCCAAACAAGGCGGCATGCTGGATGTAAAAATGGCACCCGAGCGCCACAATGCCGTTAAAGTATTAATGCTGTTTGATATTGGCGGCTCAATGGATGACTACATTCATACTTGCGAAGAGCTATTTAGCGCAGCCCACAGCGAGTTTAAACATTTAGAGTTTTACTACTTTCATAACTGCTTATACGAGCACGTTTGGCAAGACAATGCGCGGCGCCATTCAAACATCATTGACACCATGACGCTGATTAATAAATTTACCAGCGACTACAAAGTAATATTTGTCGGTGACGCTACTATGGGCCCATACGAAATAGCGTACCCCGGCGGCTCAGTAGAGCACTACAATGAAGAGCCCGGCAGTGCATGGTTGCAACGTATAACAAACCACTTTGATAAAGTCGCCTGGCTCAACCCACAACCTGTTGAACACTGGCCTTACTATCAATCAATTGATTTTATAAAAGAGTTAATGAACAATCGCATGTATGCGCTGAGCTTGGATGGAATAAGTAGAGCGATAAAAGAGCTGAGTTAAAATGAATAATAGGAATATATTAAAATTAGTTTTGTTTGCATCACTTATTATCAATATGGTTTTTATTACTATCTTTATAAGTGACTCTAAAAAGGATGAAAGCATTTATTTATTAGCAAGCAATGTTGAAGCTAAATGCTTGAATGACTGGAAATCACAAGATTCTAGGGTGCCTTTTATTACCTCTCATCAAATTTTAGGGCCAGATCCTTTTACTGAATATAACCTTTTAGAGCTGGGAGGTTATGATCAGTCAACATCTTTCACATACGAATTCTCAGCATGTTTTAAAGATAAGTTTTCTACAGTAAGAACAATTTCAGAGATGAAATATGCTATTGATTTCATGGGTAAGCAATCAAAAAATGTTGGATTTTATAAATTACCAAATTCTGATGAAATTATTGTTTACTCAAATGAGTAGCAATTAGGCTAGATTGGCTAAACTCACAACTCGTTGAGCATTCGCCGCACTATCAATCAACTGATTTTATAAAACAGTTAATTGATAACCGCATCTAACCACAGAGTTTAGCTGGGATAAGTAAAGCGATTAAAGAGCTGAGTTAGAATGTTAATTTACGAAGGCTCAGAACTAGCAGTGGAGCTTCAGGCGTGAACCTATAACGTTGTTGGGTGGCGCCTTTGGCTTAACCAACCTACCTTTAGACGTAGGTCGGATAAGTGGCGAAGCCGCGCCATCCAACGATAATGATGAATAAACTAGAAACAACCCGCCTTACAGAGTTAATGGAAAATATAAAAAAATTCAGCAATATTTATTATTACTTGCTAATAAACTTACACATTCCAAACCCTAAACTATCGCCATCGCGTTTTACATAACCATATTGTGTATAAAATCTTTCTTTACCGTGAGCACTTAATAAAGCGATTGTAGCGCCATTAGAGCTGGTGCTGCTTAGGTAGTTTTCAATGTGGGTCATTACTAAATGACCAATGCCTTGTTTTTGATAGCTTGGCGTAACAATTATATCTTGAATATAAAAATACATTGCGCCATCACCAACCACTCTGCCAGTGCCTATTAACTTATCCGTGTCGTATACAGTGACCCAAAACAATGAATTTTCGATGCTTGCTTTCAATACTTCATCGTCAGGGTTTTGCCACTTTACTTGTGTACGTAAATTAGCAAATTCATCCTGTGCAGGAGCTGTATATTCAACCTTATAAACCATAATATCCCTTACTCACTTTTAAAGCACTTTACTCATAAACAAGCTATACGGATCTAGCTGATAATCACCGAACGGCTCGCACTCTTTAAAACCAAACTGAGTGTAAAGCTTTTGCGCAGGTAAAAATGCTTTTGCTGTTCCAGTTTCTAGGCTTAACTTTTTATACCCTCGCAGTGTTGCTTGCTCAATAATATGCGTGAGTAACTTAGCGGCTATGCCTTGGCGTAAATAGTTGTTTGAGGTGCGCATTGATTTAATTTCGCCATGCGTTGTATTTAGCACTTTTAATGCGCCAACACCCGCTAAATTATTATCAATCCATAAGCTATAAAAAGTTATATCGGGCTTTGTGAGATTAGTTAAATCAAGTGTATGTACGCTTTCAACAGGTGAGTGTTTTAGCATATCGTCATGATGCGCTTGTAGTAACTTTATAATGTGTGGGTTTGAAAGCGCGTCTGTTCTAATATCCATTTACACCCCATTTAATCCTTGAGTTTAATGCTTAGGGCTTTAATTAAAGCCCTAAAGTAAATAGCTATATTTAGGCTGCTAGCTTCCACACCACAAACGCAACAGCAAAACCAACTAAGTACACTAAGCCTAACCACGTTAAGCTGCGCAATAGTACGCTGTGTTTAATGGCCGGCTCTGAGCGCACTAAACTAAAGTTAAGCCATGCAAAAACGGGGGTAGTGACAAAAGCAAGTGTCATGGCAAAGGTAAGCATTGGCCCCAGGGCCGATTTAAAAAATAAAATAACGGCCATACCGGCAAAGGCCTGCAGTACTAACCAAATATTTAAACTATGTTTAGATTGCTTAAAGCCAAGTAGTTTATGTGACTCGTTAAGTGTACGTGCGTAGCCATCAAGCACAGTGAGTGTAGTGCCAAACATACATAAAAAAGCAATGGCTGATACAAGTGGCCTTGCCCACTCGCCAATAGTCAGTGCATACATATCAATAAGCTGTTTAGCAAAGGCAACACCGCCAAGCTCAATACTGCTGCTTTGCCCATATTGCACCAGCACACCTAAGCTAAAAAATACCAATGCTAAACAGGCTGTTAGCCAATAGCCTACGTTAAAATCGAATAAGCCTTGGCTTTTAGTAACCGTTTGCTGAGTTTGTTTTTCTTTGAGCCAAAGCGAACTAAGCGCTGATATTTCTATGGGTGCCGGCATCCAGCCCATTAACGCGACCATAAAGCTCAGCATAGCCAACTCGTAAGGTGATGGGCCAATATAGTCAGCTGGTGCCATTGGGCCGTTACTAAATGCGATAACCAGTGCAATAACAGTAGCAAGCGTCAATAGCCCCATTATGCCTTTAGCAACGCTGTCGAGCGCTTTAAAGTGCCCAAGTAATAAAATAGCTAAACACACACCGAGCAATATCCAACACAGTAGCGTGACTTCTATCACTATTGGCAGTGCATAATGAAGCAAGCTTGCAGTCAGTAATAGCACCCCTGCGGTATTAACTATGGCGGCAAGTATATTTAAGCCAATAAAACTATAAAAATAGACAGGGCCTTTATTTTTATAGCCTTCTACTAAACTGTTTTTGGTTGCTAGGGTGTATTCCATACCAAAGCGAAAAAATGGGTACTTTAATACATTAACAACGAGAATTAGCCAAAACAGTTGCCAGCCAAATAGCGCGCCAGCTTGAGTAGATGCAACTAAGTGAGAGCCGCCAATTGCTGCGGTTGCCATTAAGATACCAGGGCCTAGTGCGCCCAATCGAGATTTCCAAGAGGTGTGTGTTTGCTGCATTAATTTCTCAAATTATGTGTGTTATTCGCTCTGGTTATTAATTTTCATAATTAATAACACCGAAGGCTGCATAACTTACCTAAATTAAAGGCAATAAAAAAGAGCCGTAAGGCTCTTTTTTATAGTACTTTGGGACTAAATCTTATTTTAGTTCCATCTCTTGGATGATTTCGTGCGCTATTTCTGGCGTTGTGCTTACAGGCTTTTCGTGTAAATTTGCTTTTATTTGCCCTTTTCGATGTTTTAGTGCTGCATCGAGTTTTTTAGCTGCGCTTGCAATCGCCGGGTACATAACTTCGTTTTCCCCTTTTACCGATATACGCGCACCTTCGTAATTTGTGCTAATTTCTGCTTGGATTTTGTGATGCTCTTTAGACAATATAATGTCGAGTGCGATAAGTGATGGAAAGTGGCTCTCGATTTTTGAAAACTTTTCGTTGATATGCTCTCTAATAGAGTTAGTAACGTCTACATGGTGACCAGAAAGATTAATTTTCATAGGGTATCCTTTTATTTGTTACCTCATAAATAGTATTGGGGGCTATTTAGATTAACACAAGGAAAAAGCACTGATTTTTGAAATTAATTTGTTACTTAAACTGATTTAAATTATAAGTTGTGCAAAGTTTATGCAAAGCCCATAAAATATGGGCTTTCAGACGTCTAGCCTTTAGCGTTTAGTCTGTGTACGAACAGCAATAGTCAGCAAAATCACTCACTTTTACTTTAAAGCTAACATTGGCATCAACGTTAAATGATTCGCCCGCGGTAAATGTTTTCCACTGCGTTTCGCCAGGTAGTAAAATGTCCCACTGGCCGCCTAACAGCTCCATGAGTTCTTTTTTACTGGTATCAAATACAAATTCGCCTGGTTGCATAAAGCCTAGCGTTTTGGTTGTGCCATCGTTAAATACCACGGTACGGCTTGATACTTTACCGTCAAAATACACGTTCGCTTTTTTAATTACGCTTACATTTTCAAACTGAGACATCCTCACTCCTGTTGTATTATTTTATTTAATCGGCCACCACCTTGCCTGATAGGTCATAGCCTTGCAAGAAAAGCGCTGTGAAAATTACTCATCTGAAATTCAAGCTCAAAAGGCTTTAAGCCAAAAAAGTACTACGTATTTCAAGCAGTGTGATTCAAGTACCTTAAAGCTACTACGCCGCTTTATAACTCAGTCAGCAAACAAAAAAGCCCGCCCTGTTTTACACAGGGCGGGCTTTTAAATATTATAGCTAACGGTTAAAACAACTCGTTTGCTTTATTTACAATGTTCTCTACTGTAAAGCCAAAGTACTCAAACAGCTCACCAGCAGGTGCCGACTCACCAAAGGTAGTCATACCTACTACTGCGCCATTTAGGCCCACGTACTTGTACCAGTAATCAGCAATACCTGCTTCTACTGCTACGCGGCGTGTAACGGCTGCCGGTAGTACGCTTTCTTTGTACTGTGCGCTTTGCTCTTCAAATACATCAGTACATGGCATAGATACAACACGTACCTTTTTACCTTGGCTGCGTAGCTCTGTTGCAGAGTCTTGTGCTAGTTGCACCTCAGAACCTGTTGCAATAATAATTAGCTCTGGCTCGCCGTCACAGCTAAGGATGTAACCACCCTTTTTAACATCAGCTAATTGCTGAGCGTCACGCGCTTGTTGCTCAAGGCCTTGGCGAGTAAAGATAAGTGATGTAGGACCATCTTTACGCTCAATAGCTTGTTGCCATGCAATTGCCGACTCAACTTGGTCACACGGGCGCCAGTTGTATAAGTTAGGCGTTAAACGCATGCTAGCAATTTGCTCTACCGGTTGGTGAGTTGGACCATCTTCACCTAGGCCGATTGAATCGTGCGTGTATACAAAAATGCTTGGTTGCTTCATCAGCGCAGCCATACGTACCGCATTTTTTGCGTATTCAACAAACATTAAGAACGTTGCACCGTAAGGAATAAAACCTTTATGAAGCGCAATACCATTCATAATTGCCGACATACCAAACTCACGTACACCGTAGTAAACGTAGTTACCGCTTGCATCATCTGCAGTTAGCCCTTTAGAGCCATCCCAAATTGTTAAGTTTGATCCAGCTAAATCGGCTGAGCCACCCATGAATTCTGGTAATAACGGGCCAAATGCATTTAATGCATTTTGTGACGCTTTACGAGATGCAGGATTTGCAGGGTTTGCTTGTAGTTGCTCTATGTACGCTTGAGATTTTTCAGCCCAATCGCCTGGGAGTTCGTTATTAATACGGCGCTTATATTCAGCTGCAAGCTCTGGGTATGCCTTTGCGTATGCTGCAAATTTTTCGTCCCAGCTAGATTCAAGCTGTTGACCTTTTTCTTTGCTATCCCACTGTGCGTAAATATCATCAGGGATTTCAAATGCACCGCCAGACCAGCCTAAAAATTCGCGAGACGCTGTAATTTCGTCATCACCTAATGGCGCGCCGTGACAATCGTGGCTACCAGATTTATTAGGTGAACCGTAACCAATCACTGTTTTACAACAAATTAGTGATGGTTTGTCAGTAACACTTTGAGCCTCTGCTATTGCAGCACTAACAGCATCGCTGTCGTGGCCATCAACGTCACTTATTACATGCCAGCCGTACGCTTTAAAGCGTGCTGGTGTATCGTCGCTAAACCAACCTTCAACTTCACCATCGATTGAAATACCGTTGTCATCCCAAAAAGCCACTAACTTGCCAAGGCCTAATGTGCCAGCAAGTGAACATGCTTCATGAGAAATACCTTCCATTAAACAACC
>NZ_DJHW01000102.1:18879-19194 GCF_002433295.1 Pseudoalteromonas sp. UBA6610
TTCAGCAATCGCCATACCTACCGCGTTTGTGATCCCCTGACCTAGTGGACCCGTAGTAGTTTCAATTCCCGGTGCATAACCGTACTCAGGGTGGCCTGGCGTTTTAGAATGCATTTGACGGAAGTTTTTAATTTCATCAAGTGGTAAGTCGTAACCAGTTAGGTGCAATAGAGAATAGATAAGCATTGAACCGTGGCCATTTGAAAGAATAAATCTGTCACGGTCAGCCCACTCTGGATTAGTTGGATTATGCTTTAGAAAATCGCGCCATAATACTTCTGCGATATCGGCCATGCCCATAGGGGCTCCAGGGTG
>NZ_DJHW01000088.1:0-8409 GCF_002433295.1 Pseudoalteromonas sp. UBA6610
TAAGCCGGGTTCTGTCCTTTCCGAAGAAAGTGATAATCATTCGTCTAGGCCATAAATCGCTCTATGGCTCAAGCAACCTACCCGGTTCCAACGTGGGCCACGCCATAAGGAACCCTATTTGGTCTTGCTCCGAGTGGAGTTTACCTTGCAACCAACTGTTACCAGTGGCCCGGTGCGCTCTTACCGCACCCTTTCACCCTTACCAACCCGAGGGTTGGCGGTCTCCTCTCTGCTGCACTTGTCGTGGGCTCACGCCCCCCAGCCGTTAGCTGGCACTCTGCCCTGTGGAGCCCGGACTTTCCTCCCCCTGATCATTTTCGTCACAGGCAGCGATTATCTTGGCTAACTCGGCGCGCAGTATACATGAGCTGTGCCTTGTACGCAGTAAAGATTTACTCTTTTTCGTCAATAATTGTTTTATACAGGGCGTTTTTCTTCATTCCAAAGTATTCAGCAACAATACCACAGGCTTTTTTCATCGGCATTTCGCTTTCAAGTAGCGCCAGCATTTTACGCGCCTCTGGCGGTATATCGTCTACTTGCTTGGGTTTACCTGGCAACATGAGCACTATTTCGCCGCGTTGCTTGGTTGGGTCATCAGTTAAAAATTGCTTTAACTCACTTACGCTACCATTAAAAAAGGTTTCAAAGGTTTTGGTTAGCTCTTTTGCAAATACCACTTGTTGCTCACTACCTAAGGCCGCTTCTAAATCATCTAGGCTTGCCATAATACGGTGGGTGCTTTCGTACATTATGCTGGTAATGCTTGAGTTTACAGCTTCTATGAAAAAGTCTTGGCGGGCTTTACTTTTAGCCGGTGTAAAGCCAATAAACTGAAAGCGATCTGTTGGCAGGCCTGAGCAACACACTGCAGTAATAGCAGCACACGCACCGGGCACGGGTGTTACATGCGCGCCTTGCTCGCGGCACAGGTTTACAACGGCATAACCTGGGTCGCTTATCAGCGGCGTGCCGGCATCTGAAACTAGCGCGATATTTTTGCCTTCGTTTAGCCAATCAATAATCTGCTGCGCTTTTTGTTTTTCGTTATGGTCATGTAATGCAAAGGTTTTAGCCTTTATACCAAAGTGGCTTAATAGCTTACCGGTGTGGCGCGTGTCTTCAGCAGCGATTAAGTCAACTTGCGATAATGTCGCGATGGCACGCTGGCTTAAGTCGTCAAAATTGCCAATTGGGGTGGCAACAATGTAAAGAGTGCCAATTTTCTGTGAATTCTCCTCATTTAACATTGAGGTCTCCTGCGTCAGTCAGTAATATAAGCAAATCGCGTTAACGTATTGGGAAATCATTGTGCGACTTAAACTTGTTAGTCTATTAATTATATTGTCAGGGTTATCGGCCTGTAGCACAACCGAAAAACCAACTAAAAATAGCGATAGCATTAACACCAGTGCGAATGCGCTGCAAAATCAAGCAACCAGTGCCGATGCTATTTATAAATTAGCGCTTAATCGTACCGGTGCCGACAAAATTCAATTGCTTTATAGTGCGCGTGATGCGGCTATTTCGGAGCAAAGCTGGCCGTTACTTGAAAACATTTGTAATGAGCTTGAGCAAACCCCAAGTGTAGATAAAATTCAGAACCGCTTATACATTGCTTATGCACAAAAGCAGCAAAATAAAAACGACCAAGCGCTTGTTATTTTGCAATCGCTCGATGGCCAACTTAAACAGCCTGAACACTTTGCTTGGCATCAATATTTAACTGCTAGCATATATGCATCGCAAAACTTTCCTAAGCGCGCCGCACCTTATTTTTTTAGAGCCTCAGAAACTGCGAATAAAAACAATATTGAGATCCCTGCTCTACAAAGTGCGCTGTGGGATAACTTAACAAAGCTGTCTTCTTATGCGCTGGAGCGCTTTAATCGTGGCTCTGTTATACAACAAGGTTGGACTAACTTAGCTTTATACCACCAGGTATATGCAAATAGCGGTGTAGAGCTTGACCAAGCCGTCAATAATTGGCGCCGTCGCTACCCTGGGCACCCTGCCGTAGCTATTTTACCCGAGCAAGATGAAGCCTTAGCCGACCTAGCACCAGTTAATATAGAGCGTTTAGCTGTACTTTTACCGCAATCAGGCGCAAATGAGCGTTTAGGTGACGCCCTAAAGGCCGGCATTTTGGCAGGGCTTGATAAGCAAACTATTAGCGACACTGTTTTTATAGATGAGAACCTTTCAACCCAAGTGCTAAGCGAGCAGCTGAGCCAATTTAATCCAGACTTTGTGATTGGGCCATTATTAAAAGCGAATATAGATAAACTTGCACAAGCTAAAACACTTATTGATACCCCAACATTACACTTAAATACATTTGATGGTGAGCGACTCTCGCTGCAACATTACTTTTTTGCTTTAAACCCTGAGCATGAAGTGCAGCAAGCGCTGGAGCACTTTTTAGCTAAAGGTTATCAAAAGCCTATGTTATTAGCGCCTAATAATGCCAATGGTCAGCGTTTGGTTGATTACTTTAATATTCAGTGGCAGCGCTATAGCGAAACAAAACCGCAAATTGGGTTTTATAACGATAACAAAGACATGCCAAACACAATTACAAGCTTGTTAGAGGTTGATAAATCTAAGCAGCGTATTAAAACGGTTAAGTCTTTATTTAAACAAGAAGTAGAAAGTGAAACCCGCTCTCGTAGCGATATTGATGCGATTTACATTTTAGGCGACGCTATAGAAACACGCCTGATAAAACCTTATTTAGATGTAAATGTAAGTACTTTTGCACAGCGGATCCCGCTTTATGCCAGCTCTAAAAGCCATAGTAAACAAATAGATCGCACCGATAAAGGCGATTTAGAAGGGCTTTACTTTACAGAGCTTCCGTGGATGCTTAATGCGACAGTTAAACAACATAATTTACGCAACCAATACAACACGCTGTGGCCTGAAAATGCCGATATAAGCCAACGCCTATTTGCCATGGCTTACGATGCCGTGTCGGTGCTAAGCGACATTAGGCAATTGAGTGTAATGCCCGGTAATAAGTTTACAGGCTTAAGTGGAAAGCTTTCGGTAAATACAAGCGGACACATAGAGCGTACGCTTGATTGGGCACAATACACAAATAGACGCATAAAAGCCGTACAGCTAGAAACAAAGCAGCCCGTGCCTTTATTTATGCAATCAGCCAACGAAAGCAATACGCTTACGTTTGATTAATCTGGAGCGGCTATGTCGTGGTTTAAAGAGCTGTGGCAAAATAGCCGAGAAAAAGGCCAGTACTATGAACGCCAAGCAGAAAAATACTTAACCCATGAAGGGCTTACGCCTATTGAGCGTAATTATTATTGCCCCTTTGGTGAGCTTGATGTAATTATGAAACACGGCGATACGCTTGTATTTGTAGAAGTTAAGTTTCGTAAAAACAATGCGAGAGGCGGTGCAAATTATGCCCTTGGCGCACAAAAACAAGCACGATTAAAACGCACTATTTATCACTACTTGGCAGCAAAAAACTTAACTAATCAGCCTATAAGAGTCGACTATGTTGCCATTACAGGTGAAGGCTCTGGCAATATAAATTGGATCAAAAGCGTACTTTAACAACACGCAAACAGATTAGTAAAACGCCCAGCAACAAACAAAAATGACGAATAAATTATTGGTAGTCTATGCAAGATACAATTAAAGAAATTTTTACAGAAAGCATTCAAGTACAAATAGCAGCAGGCGAAGTACTGCCAAGCGCACTAGAGTCTGCGGCATTTACCATTGCACAAAGTTTAATTAATGGTAACAAACTCCTTTGCTGTGGCACGGCAAACTGCCATATGCTAGCGCAGCACATGGCCGGCGTATTAGTTAATCACTACGAAACAGAGCGCCCCTGTTTACCTGCTATTGCGCTATCTCAAGAAAATATCAATTTAGGGCAAAGTAGCCAAGTAGATGAGCATGATACCTTTGCTCGCCAAGTACGTGCCTTTGCACAACAAGGCGACTTACTGCTTGCGTTAGCAATTAATGGCAATGAAAAACATATTATTTCTGCTGTAGAAGCTGCACTTACTAAAGATATGAAGGTCATAGTGATGGTAGGTGACGATGGTGGAGAACTCGTTGGCTTATTAGGCCCTAATGATGTAGAAATTCGCACGCCTTCTAAGCGCCCTAGCCGCATTATTGAATCTCACTTAGTTAACTTACATTGCTTAAGTGAACTGGTTGATTTAACTCTTTTCCCGCAGGATGAAAATTATGTTTAAACGCTCTCTTATTGTTTTAGGTACTGTTGTTTTACTGCAAGGCTGTGCAGCCGCAGTGGTTGCAGGAACAGCTGGTGCAGTAACAGCAGCAAATGATCGCCGCACCATTGGATCGCAAATAGACGACAATAATATAGAAATTAAAGCCAGTATTGCGCTTAGTGAAGTTGAACGACTAGAAAAGTTCGCCAATGTAGACGCTATAAGCGTTAATGGCATTGTTTTACTGGTAGGTCAGGTTGCCAATCAAGAAATGAAAAACCAAGCTCAGCAGAGCATTGAGGGGCTCTCAGGTATACGTAAAATACATAACCAAATTAGAATTGGCTCAAATATTGGTATTACCACACAAACACACGATTCGTGGCTAACCTCTAAAGTTAAAGCGCAGCTTTTAACAGCTAAAGATATACCGAGTAATAATATTAAAGTAGTGACCGAAAACGCTGAAGTATTTTTAATGGGATTAGTATCTGAATCTGAGTCTAACCAAGCGGTTAACATTGCACGCAATGTATCGGGTGTAGAGCGCGTTATTAAAGTGTTTGAATATTTATAAAATACATAAAAAGCCTTTTAAAAGGCACATAAAAAAACCGCTTAATTAGCGGTTTTTTGTATTTAAGCGTTACTTGATGACGCGTAAATGTGAGCCTTTTTTCTTTTCTGGCTTTTCTGGCGGGGTTTCATCAATAATCTCATCTGATGTTTCCACACTTTCAAGGTCAGGTGCAAAATCGTCTTCGTCCTCTAAAAACTCATCTGCAGTAAAGACTGTTCCTTCGCCATTTTCACGCGCATAAATAGCAAGCACCGCACCTAAAGGCACATATACTTGCATTGGCTGTCCGCCAAAGCGCGCATTAAAGCTTAGTTGTTCCATATCTAACGAAAACCCAGTAACGGCAGAAGGGCTAATATTAAGCACTATTTGGCCATCTTGTACAAACTGCGTAGGCACTTGTACTGCTGGGTACTGCGCATCAACCACTAAATGTGGTGTGCAGTCGTTATCTACGATCCAATCAAAAAAAGCACGTAGTAAATAAGGACGATTAGGCGTCATTATAAACGGATCTCACGCTCTGCTTCAGTTAAAGAAGCTTGGAATGACTCACGCTCAAATAAGCGGATCATGTACTCTTTTAGCTCTTTAGCGCCAGAGCCATTAAGCTCAATACCAAACTCTGGTAAACGCCATAATAGTGGTGCTAAATAACAATCTACTAAGCTAAACTCTTCACTCATAAAGTATGGAGCTTCGTTAAAGATTGGTGCAATTGCAAGTAACGCTTCAGTTAACTCTTTACGAGCTTGTGCAGCATCTGCTGTATTGTTAATGATTTTTTCAGCAAGGCTGTACCAATCAGTATCAATACGGTGCATCATTAAACGGCTACGACCACGCATTACCGGATACACAGGCATTAGTGGAGGATGAGGGAAACGTTCATCAAGGTATTCCATGATGATGTTTGCCTGATATAAGCCAAGCTCACGGTCAATCAGTGTGGGTACTGTACCGTAAGGGTTAATTTCGTGAAGTGCCTCTGGCAAGTTATCCTTTTCAGCCAAATGAATATCTACACTTACACCTTTTTCTGCAAGTACAATACGTACTTGGTGGCTATACATACAGTTAGCACCAGAAAAAAGGGTCATTACAGGGCGCTTATTGGCAGCTACGGCCATGCCTATACCTCCATTAAATAACTAAAACAGCAATAGGGGCTTAAGCCCCTATTGCAAAATTACCTTGTAAAATGCTCAAATTAATGAACATCTCTCCAGTATTCTTTCTTAAGCATAAATGCCAAGATAAACAGGATAACTAAAAATCCAATTACCTTAATACCTAACGCTTCTGACTCAAGGCGTGTAGGTTCACCTACATACTCTAAGAAATTCGTTAAATCACGAACCGCTTGATCGTATTCATCAACGCTTAATTCGCCCTTACCATCTGTTTCAGTACCAACAACTTTAGTCACTGTTTGACCATGTTGTTCAACTTCTTCAATGATAGGTGTTGGTAAACCTTGTAGTTCTTGAAGAACATGTGGCATACCCACCGATGGGAATAACGTATTATTTACGCCAAACGGACGAGATTCATCTTTGTAAAACGATTTTAAGTAAGTGTAAATCCAATCACTGCCACGCACACGCGCCACATTGGTTAGATCCGGCGGAGCCGCACCAAACCATTTAGCAGCATCTTCTTTTGCGATAGCGTTAAGAATATGGCCACCTACTTTTGAACCATCAAAAATCAATTGCTCTTTACCAAGCTCGGTTGGAATACCAATATCACGGAAAGTACGTTCATAACGTTGATACTGCATTTGGTGACAACCAAGACAGTAGTTCATGAACAACTTTGCGCCGCGCTGCAAAGAAGGCTGATCAGATATATCGTTACCCGCTTCCATAAGAGGAACCGAAGGGCCCGCAGCCATAACCATGTTAGGCAGCAAGTTTACTGATAAAGCAAATACACCAATAAGTAGCTTTTTCATCATTTCGTTAACCTCTCAGGCAATGGCTTAGTTTTTTCATTCTTACTGTATATAAACAACAGTACGAAGAACATAAAGTAAGTCACAGTACAGATTTGAGAAATTATCGTTTTCATATCAGTTTGTGGAGTTGCACCCACCCAACCTAAAAGAACGAAAGTTACAACGAAACCTGCAATGTTCCATTTGTGGAAACCACAACGGTAACGAACCGATTTAACACGACCACGGTCAATCCACGGTAACAATGCGAGTACCACAATTGACGCACCCATAGCCGCAACACCGATAAGCTTATCAGGGATTGCACGTAAGATTGCATAGAATGGCGTAAAGTACCAAACTGGGAAAATGTGCTCTGGTGTTTTAAGTGGGTTTGCTGCTTCAAAGTTTGGCGCTTCTAGGAAGAAACCATTCATCGCAGGCATAAAGAATACAACCCAACAGAACAAGATTAAGAAACCAACCACGCCCACAATATCTTTTACTGTGTAGTACGGGTGGAACGGTATCGCATCAACAATGTCTTTTTTGTCGGTGTAATACTCATGGAATTTAAATTTAGACTTATCTTCTTCAGCCACAGTGCCTTTTTTGCGTTTTATTTCAACACCGTCAGGGTTGTTAGAGCCCACTTCGTGCAGCGCAACAATGTGTAAGAACACTAAAATTACAATAACCAATGGTAGTGCAATAACGTGTAATGCAAAGAAGCGGTTAAGCGTTGCACCCGATATTACGTAGTCACCACGGATCCAAAGTGTTAAGTCATCACCAATTACTGGAATAGCCCCGAATAACGAAATGATTACCTGCGCACCCCAGAACGACATTTGACCCCATGGTAGTAAGTAACCCATGAAGGCTTCAGCCATTAATGCTAAGAAAATAAACATACCGAACAACCACAGTAATTCACGTGGTTTTTGGTAAGAGCCGTAGATCATGCCACGGAACATATGCATATAAACAACGATGAAAAACGCAGATGCACCCGTTGAGTGTAAATAACGTAATAACCAACCGTATTCAACATCACGCATGATGTACTCTACTGATGCGAAAGCGCCTTCAGAAGAGGGAACAAAGTTCATCGTTAACCAAATACCAGTAAGTATTTGGTTTACTAGTACTAACATGGCTAGCGAGCCAAAAAAGTACCAGAAGTTAAAGTTTTTAGGTGCTGGATACTGTGCAATGTGCATGTTCCAAACACGTGTCATTGGGATACGGTCGTCAATCCAACTAACAATTTTACCAAACATTAGGCTACCCCTTTTTCTTCGCCCACTAAAATAGTGGTTTCATCAAGAAAAGTATAAGGTGGTACTTCTAAGTTCAATGGTGCAGGAACTGATTGAAATACTCGCCCAGCCATATCAAATTTAGAACCGTGACATGGACAGTAAAAACCATCATCTGTCCCTTCAACTTTTTCACTAAAGTTACCTTGGAAAAAGCCTGGAGAACACCCTAAATGCGTACAAATACCAACAGCGACAAAAATCTCTGGGCGTAATGAACGGTAATCATTTGTTGATGATTCTAGTTGTTGTGGCTCTTGCGATTGCGGATCACGAAGTTGACCTTCATGTTCTTTCATCTGCTCAAGCATTTTAGGGGTACGTGATACAACCCATACAGGTTTA
>NZ_DJHW01000090.1:0-17164 GCF_002433295.1 Pseudoalteromonas sp. UBA6610
TTATTCTTACATGGATGTAAGTCATTAGAATAACGCAGGAGCAGTTATCGAGGCCACTAGGTTACAAACCTCGCGCCGCGATTTGATCGACCCTAGATTGAACAAATCTCAATCCGCAAAGATCAACACGCCCTATACACGTAAACTTAAAACACCTAAACATACTGCTATCCGCTTAAAGCGCTATGGCATCTAGTTTATTTATGCACCCTAAGGAACCCTATGTTTGATTTAATAAGCGAACGCAGCGCTAATTTAAAAAATGATGTATTAGCCGGCTTAACCGCCGTGCTTACGCTCATTCCCGAAGCCGTTGCGTTTACCTTTGTAGCGGGAATTGACCCAATGATGGGGCTTTATGGCTCGTTTTTTGTTGGCTTTATTACCGCCGTGTTTGGCGGCCGCCCTGGTATGATTTCGGGTGCTGCTGGCTCTATGGCTGTAGTCACCACCGCCTTTATTATTATGTTTGGACTCGAGTACTTGCTGGCCGCCGTGGTATTAACCGGTGTGCTACAAGTAGTGTTTGGCGCTTTTAAAATGGGCAAATTTATTAGGCTGTTACCTCACCCTGTAATGCTTGGCTTTGTAAATGGCTTAGCTATTGTGATTAGTATGGCGCAATTTGGCCAATTTAAAGAAAACGTTCGCGTAGTTTACGATAAGCAACACGATATGTTTACCTACGCAGGCGATTGGATGCAACTAACCAGCCCAGCTATGCTTACCATGATGGGGCTAATTGCGTTAACCATGGCAATTGTGTATTTTTTACCGCGCTATACTAAAGCAATTCCTACCCCTCTTGCTGCAATAGCAGTATCTACAGCGCTGGTCACCTTTACGCCACTTGAGTCCAGAGTCTGCCAAGTTATTGCAAAAAGCCGGTGATTTGGTTGAGGTTAACATTGTTGAAGACCCTAAATACCCTGTAGCCAACGACGCTATGGCGTAACACGTCACTTAGGTAACTCACTAAAAAAGCTCAGAATTTCCCGAGCTTTTTATAAATATTGATGAAGGGCTATGAAGGTAGATAAATTAAAGTTTACTAGTCTTTTATTTTATATTAATGAGATCTATAAATTTAAAAGATAAACTGCTCGTTTTTTACTCCTAATACGTTATGGTATTTAAATAATAAATATACATAATAAAGTTAAGGAGCAGCCATGAATACCCCGCAATCAGATCATATCCCTCAAGAAGCCTTTGATTGGTACGACGAATACGCCCACGGTTTAATGGACCGACGTACATTTATGAAAAAACTAGGTGGGTTAGCTGCACTTGGTTTTTCAATGAGCGTACTAACCAGTGCCCTGTTACCTAATTATGCGTTTGCAGAGCAAATATCATTTAACGATGATGATATTAAAGCCACCTACGAAGAATTTGATTCGCCAAACGGGCATGGTAAAGGCAAAGGCTACTTAGCTGTACCTAGCAAAATTGAAGGTAAACTGCCGGTTGTATTAGTTATTCACGAAAACCGTGGTTTAAACCCATATATTAAAGATGTAGCCAGGCGCTTAGCCAAAAAAGGCTTTATTGCCTTTGCACCCGACGCACTCTTTGCGCTTGGTGGCTACCCGGGCAATGACGATGAAGGCCGCGCCATGCAAAAAACCATGGACAGAGCTAAAATTCAAAACGATTTTGTAGCTGGGGCTCACTTTTTAAAAAATCATTCGAATAGTAACGGCAAACTGGGAGCTGTGGGCTTTTGTTTTGGTGGTTACATTGTTAATTACTTAGCGGCGGTTGAGAGTGACTTATTGAGCGCGGGCGTGCCTTTTTATGGTACTCCTGCCAGTGAGTCACTGCACAAAAATATAAAAGCGCCTTTAATGATTCAATTAGGTGAGCTTGATAAACGCGTTAACGCTACATGGCCTGATTATGAAAAAAGCTTAAAAGCTAACAATGTTGAGTACATTATGCACATGTACGAAGGCGCTAATCATGGTTTTCATAACGACTCTACTGGGCGTTATGATGAGCAAAAAGCAGAACTTGCTTGGCAGCGTACCTTAGCGTTTTTTAATGAAAAACTAAGTTAATAATAAGGTAATGCCACCAGCTTAAAATGGGTGGCATTTTTTAAGTTAATTGAGCTCTGTAATGTGTAGAAGCTCACCAGATGGTCCCCATAAATAAATCACTTTACCCCACGGCTCTTGTTTTATCCCTTCAAAGCGAATATCAAAGTGAGTTAACTTACTAATAGTGTTAAAGGCTTTGTATATATTTAATACACACACTTGCAGCATTAAATTTTCAGCAAATTCTTGGTTGTAGTAACGCTTAATACCAATCGAATTAAATATTTAATCATCCTAGCGTGCTAAATAGAGCGCTAACAGCGTTATAAATTTCTTATGTAGAGCAACTACATGACGATATTTATGCCTTGTTATCACGCTATTTATCTGCCGCTATAAATACCTAATAACTTAACACGATTGGTATAAAAACAAACTACATTCACCTGATGTTGCTATGCTTAAATCAGCTGATGCAGGCTCAATAGTAAAGCCAAGCGCCTGATATAAGTCGCACGATTGCTGATAATTTTTACACGGCACAAACACTCTAATAGCATCAACTTGCATAATTATTTACCAGTTAATTTAATACGCTTTTATCAATAATCCCTTTTGCAATAAGGGCTTTTAAAATACCGGCGCTTTTTTCTCTAAAGGCATCGCGAAGTAAGCGCACCGCCGGAGTGATTGACTGCCTACTTGGGCACACCAACCAAAGTTCTGTAGGCGTGGGTTTAAAGTTTGGCATAACACTTATGACATTACCGGCAAGTAATTCATTAGACATATCTAAGCACGATTTAACCGCAAGCCCCTTGCCCGACAAACACCAACGCCTTACTAAATCGCCATCGTTAGCCGCATGGCCACCGTGCAATTTTACTTTAAACTCTTCGCTGGC
This sequence comes from Pseudoalteromonas sp. UBA6610, assembly GCF_002433295.1. Taxonomy (NCBI): domain Bacteria; kingdom Pseudomonadati; phylum Pseudomonadota; class Gammaproteobacteria; order Alteromonadales; family Pseudoalteromonadaceae; genus Pseudoalteromonas; species Pseudoalteromonas sp. UBA6610. The sequence goes on from NZ_DJHW01000090.1 coordinate 2,950, forward strand.
ATCGCTAAATACCCATACATCTTTAATTATATCTTGCAGTTGATAAAACAGCCCTTTATGTTCTGTTAAATCATGTGGATGAGCTGGCGTGCCATGTGTATCAAGGTAGCTTTGTGCTGCGCATAAAATACGCGGTACATCGCAAATTTTAAAACCGTACATGCTGGCATCGTTAGGTTTACCATAACGCAGTGCAATGTCGACCGAGTCACGATAAAAGTCGATATTACTGTCGCTTATATTGGCGCGCAAGCTGAGCTGAGTGTGGGTTTGCATGAACTCGTCAAGCCAGGGGATCACAATGTTGCGCCCTAAATCAGAAGAAAGCGCAATACGCAGCTCGCCATCAATTATATCGTCATCGCTTTTAAGTGTATTTTTGGCTTGTTCAAGCATTGCCAATGCTTGCTGGCATTGCGGAATGTAACGCTCGCCGGCTGCAGAAAGCCTTAAATGGCGAGTGGTGCGTATAAATAGTTCAAAACCTAAAGCCTGCTCTACCCTTTTAACAGCAGCACTTGCTGTGGCGGTGCGCATATCTAAATTTGATGCTGCAGCAGTAATACTTTTAAACTCTGCCACTTTTAAAATTACCTGTAAGTCTTCTAAAAGCATTGTGTTTTAATCCATTATCAACTTAATAATTTAATTATTATTTTTGGCAAAATTAAGCGCTTTAGGTTTGCTTACAGTGTATTGAGCAATCAAAAAGTGATTTATTGTCTATTTATATTTGACAATGCTTATCTATTGCGCGGTTTATCAATATAAAGGCAAATATTACACTGTACCCAACAGCTAGTCACTAACCACTATTTATTAAATTAGGACAATCTTTAAGGCGTTTATTAGTAAACCCAGCTTTTGGGCAGTAATAGTATGTTTAAAAAGAAAATTTGTTTAAAGCAATCGCTCGCTTTTCCAATTAACTAATATTATTTGATAAAGATTCAATTATTACCCTGTTTATTGCATAAAAATTCTCACCTATTATTCACCTCAACGCAAGCGAAGTCATTTAGGCTATTTAAATCGCTTTACTCTATTTTTTAGCATAACGGGTATCACAGTATGAAACGATTAAAAATCACTTTAGCAATAGCAACCCTGTCATTAGCCGCAAGTGCTTTTTCAAGCGCCTATGCAGCAGACGTTGGCCCCCTTGAAACGGTGACTACTTTTAATAAATATCGCGGCGCAGGTATAACTATAACACCTGCAGGGCGAATGATTGTAAGCATGCACCCGCTTGATGCACCAAAAACGCGAGTAGTTGAAATTATGGCAAACGGTGCTCAACAACCTTTCCCTAGCGAAGATTGGGCTGACGGCCCCGAGCTTGGCAAAGTAGGCCTTGCAGCCGTAATTGGCGTGCATAGCGACAGCAAAGGTGTGGTGTGGATTTTAGACATGGGCAGCGAGCAAGTAGCCCCAAAACTTATAGCCTGGGACAGCGTTGCCAATACCTTAGTTAATACCATTGAATTAAATAAAGACGCTGTACTTGATAACTCGTTTTTACAAGACTTTGTTATTGATGAACGTAACGACAAAATTTACATTGCCGATATGTCTTTTGGTAACTTTATGGGCGCCACTAAACCTGCGTTTATTGTTGTTGATTTAAAAACCGGCGAATCAACGCGTGTACTTGAGGGCAATGCTAAGCTAATGCCAGAGGAGCGCGATATTGTCATCGAAGCCTCTCCTGTTGCATCTAAATCAGCAAAAGGTGAAACAACAAACCTACGTTTTGGTTTAAACCCAATTACCATTGATGATAAAAATGAATGGGTATACTTTGGCGCATTTACAGGCACTAGCGTGTATCGCATTCCAGCAAAAACACTTGCTAATAGTACGTATTCAGATGCTAAAAAAGCAAAAAGCATTGAAGTGTTTGGCCCTAAAAACCCAAGCGATGGCATGACCTACGCGCCAGGTGGCGGTATTTTAGTAACCGACCTTGAAAACAGTGCCATTGGCTTAACGACTAAAGGCCACTACGAAATAATTGTTCAAGACAAACGATTATCATGGCCTGATAGCCTAGCAGTGAGCAATGGTTGGATTTATGTAACACAAGATCAGCTCCACCAGCACCCTGCATTTAGCCAAGGCTTTGGTAATGCAAAACCACCTTACGTATTAACGCGTTTTCGCTTTAATCAAAAATAATTAATTATTTTTATAAGCCAGCCATACCCGCTGGCTTTTTAGGAGTTAAGTTATGCTACTGGATACCCCTATTTGTGACTTTGGCTGGCAAGCGCCCAACTTTACGTTAAAAACCACGCAAGGCGAGCCTTTTACCTTAGCCGACAACCTAGGCGAAAACGCCTTATTAATCATGTTTATTTGTAACCATTGCCCTTATGTGCAACGTGTTGCAAGGCGCTTAAGCGAAGATACAGCGTTATTAATAAACGAAGGTATAAATGTGTTAGCTATTATGTCGAACGACTATAAAAGCGTCCCTGCTGACTCCCCAGCTAATATGGAAAAATTTGCTAAGCAGCACGGCTTTTTGTTTCCCTACCTTGTTGATGAAAACCAAGGCGTAGGCAAACAGTATGGCGCGGTTTGCACGCCTGATTTTTTTGGTTTCAATAAACATGGGGCACTGCAATACCGCGGCCGCTTAGACGATGCAAAAATGAATGACGATGCACATCGCACTCCTGAGTTAGTTAATGCCATGCGCCAAATTGCGGCCACAGGCAAAGGTCCTGAGCAGCAAACACCCAGCATGGGCTGCTCTATAAAATGGAGTAATTCATTATGAGTACAGTACATTTAAAATTGGGCGTAACCGATTTATCGTTTCACCATGTTACGGCCTCTTTAGTGAGCCATGTTTTAGCTGATATGGGCTTTACCGTTGAGCGTATTTATGCGCCGCATCAAGATAACTTTAAAAACCTTAAATCTGGTGAAGTAGATTTACTCGCCTCAGCATGGCTGCCTTCAAGCCACGGTGTTTATAAAGCCGATGTTGAACAAGTTATGCCACTCGTTGAGCTTGGCTTACATTATGAGCCTTATGCACACTGGGGCGTACCAGATTACGTACCGCAAAGTGCAGTGAACGAAATTAGTGATTTGTTAAAACCAGACGTGCTTACAAAAATGCAAAAAACAATTCAGGGCATTAATGCCGGTGCTGGTATTACCCGTTTTTCTATTAATATGATGAAAGAATATGGGCTGACGAGCGCAGGATATGAGTTTTTAACCGGCACAGAGCATGACTGTTTTAGCGCGTTTGAAAACGCCGTCGCCACCCAAACCTGGTGCGTAGTGCCGTTATGGAAACCACAATTTTTGCATTACAAGCACACAATACGTGAGCTTAAAGAACCACAAGGATTACTAGGCGTTGTTGATAGAGCTGTTTTACTCCTACGTGAAGATAAACAAGCGCTGTTTAACCAAGCACAGTTAAACACCCTTAATAAATTACGCTTTTCAAATGAGATCATTGCCGAGCTTGACTATAAAGTATGCAAAAACTTACAACCCCTCGATGACGTAACGCGTAATTGGCTTAATAACAATCCAATTAAATAGTAATTTGTGCTTTGTTTTTTTTAAAAAGGCTCAATATAGACACTACTTGGCTAAAATAGCCACTTAACGGAGATAACCATGACCCATCCAATTATTAATGATTTAGAAAAACGTTATACAACTAAACGCTACACAACCAAGCGCATTCCTCAAGATGATCTAGATGTAATTTACGAAGCTATGCGTCTTTCTCCTTCATCAATTAACTCGCAGCCGTGGAAATTTATTGTTATTGAGTCAGACGAAGCTAAAGAGCGTATGCACTCTACGTTTGCTAATAAATTTCAATTTAATCAGCCGCATATAAAAACTGCATCGCACGTTATTTTATTTGCTTACAACCCTAAATATAAACGTGATGACTACGCACAAGTCATTGATGCAGACATTAAAAATGGCCGTACTCAAAGTGAAAACCGCGAACAAGCATTTGGTGCGTTTGCTTTTGTTGATATGAATACCGATGAGCAAGGCAACAATGCAATGTGGACCAAAGCGCAAACTTACATTGCCCTGGGCAACACAATGCACGCCGCTGCACGCTTAGGCGTTGATTCAACACCTATGGAAGGTGTAGATGCACAGCTTATTGGTGAAGTGTTTGAACAAGAGCTCGATGGCTATATTTGTGATGTAGCGTTGGTACTTGGCTACCACGATGACACTGAAGATTATAACGCTAAGTTACCTAAATCTCGCTTAGCAAAAGAGCAAGTTATACAGGTTTTATAAAAACCTATTAAAAAAGCTTAGCGCTAATGAGTGCTAAGCTTTTATATTCATTTTATTTTTTAGCAATAGCTTGCAGGACCGACGCTAAACCCGTGTGGTATGTGCCTTCAAACACTTCTCGCTTTAGCTCTTCTAAATGTACAAAGCTAAGCTCGGCTAAGTCATCTTGTAAATCGCTTTTTGAGGTTTTAGTATCGACACTTGGGCCGCCTCCGGTATTATAATTTACTTGCTCAGGCGTATAGGCCTCAAGTAAAAACACCCCACCTGGCTTTAAACCTTTAACAGCGCGCTTATATACCGCTGAACGCACGGCACTTGGTAAAGGGCAATAAATAGACACTACCGCATCCCATTTTTCTTTTTCGAAATCAAACTTCGCTAAATCGGCGTGTACAAGCTCAATGTTTACGTTGTGCTCTTTGGCAAGCTTTGCCGCTTTTTCAAGCCCTACTTTTGAGCCATCAACCGCGGTAACGCTGTAACCCATTTTTGCTAAAAATACCGCATTTCGTCCCTCACCTTCGGCTAAGCTAATAACATTGCCTTTAGGTAATTGCTTATAGTGCTCAGCTAAAAAATCGTTTGGCTGTTTGCCATAAGCATATTGCTGAGTGTTATATCTTTCATCCCACATAATAGCTCCTGGTATTATTTTGCGTATTCATAGCGTTGAATAAGCCTGCTTAATAATTCCACTAATAATATGTAGTGTAAATAGGTAACTAATTTTTTAATGTTATTAATATACTACGCAGCCATGCTCACGCACACTGCTAAGTGCTGGATTAAAAGGGGTGATTTTCAGAGCTAAATAAAAAAAGCCAGTGACGAGGTCACCGGCCAAAAGAAGGCAATACGAAGGGAGTCGTACTGGCTGTTAAAACTTTTTCAGTATTCGTTATCTTAATAACGGCACATGAGATTCTAATGCCTGATAGTTCATCCATTGGTTTAATTGCTCTGGCCAGGTAATGGTTGGCTCGCAATATAAACCGCGTAATATAGAAAAATAAATAGCGCTATCAAGCAAGCTTAATGACGTTTTACCATTATTAATATTGAGCTGTTTTTCGGTGCCAATTAAAAATTCATTTACTTGTAAAACGATCTCAGGAGTTGATGCTATTAGGTTTACAAAGTTAAGCTCTGTCGATTGCTTGTTATCTTCCCACGCTATACGGCTAGATTCTGTTTTAAACTCTTTTAAATCAAGTAATGGCCAGCGCGGCAAACCAATTTGCAATAAAGGCGCAAACGAGCCACCTTGCCACTCAATAGCCCCTTGCGTTGGCTTGTCTGATTCGCTAGAGCCAGCAAATTCAATAAACAGGCTAATAATTTCGTTACTTTCACTCATAACAGTGCCGTCATCCATTTCAAGAATAGGTACCATTTTTTCACCAATTAGTTTTGTTGGTGTTTCGGTGTCGTCGTAATCAAGTACAGCGTCATCAAGCTTAATGCCTAATTTACCTGCTACATATTTAACACGCGCACAAAAAGGACAATGAGAGTAACTGTATAGTTTCATAATTAATTAAAGCCTAAAGCGGGTTAAGTACCTATGCCCGTAAGATACCCAAATAGTCAGCGCAGAAAAACCGCATTTAGGTTGAAACTTTATCTTGTAAAAATTGATAATCACGCTTTAATACCAGTCCGCATAATTAAGTGATCTATTTTGAGGATGGATAAACGTGTTGATAGCAAGGCAAAAAATTCGCTATTTAGTCGTTCTAAATGAGAATTTTTTAACGCAGATAGCGACACGTTTAGCCCCTGAAAATGATTAAGCGTTAATGCGGATTGGTATAAGTAGTAAATAAAATAAAAAACACGCCATAAAGGCGTGCTTATTTTACACATTATAGTTAGCGCCCTATTACGCCCTCAGCTAAAGGTTTAAATCTAAATATGTAATAGGGTGCTTTATTTTGAGCATTGCCGTTATTAAGTTGTGCCGAAAGCGGCAATTGCGCAGCGCCGGTGTACATGTAACCCTCAGGTCCAATGCTTACACCATCTGGCCAAATCATGTTTTTATCGTACGTGTAATCACGGTACGTACGTGTTTTGGCATCAATAACGCCCACAGTACGCTCACCTACTATGGTTAAATATAAATTATCATCAGCATCAATACTTAAACCACCGTTTACTGGTTTTTGTGCGTATTGCTCTACTCGTTCGCCTAGTTGTTTATCGGTTAGTTGATCGTTAGCAATGTCGGCCATTTTAATACGGTAAACATACTTTTTATTAAGCGGAGCAAAGTAAAGCCATTGCTGCGCGTTATCAAGCACAATGCCATCGGCCCCAATAAAGGCATTAAGTTGCTTTTGGTTATCAGTCCCTTCATCAATCATTATTGGCATTGTGTAATCGGGTAATGCACTTTCGTGACCTTGCAGTACTCGCCGGCTCTTACCTGTTTTAGTATTAACGATAATAAGGGCGGCTTGCTTGCCATTTCCGCCATCTGCAATACCTTCATCAGCGATCACCAATGTATTGTATTTGCTCGATATAGCTAAATCATTAAGTTGAGATTGAGCAACCGATATAGGGCTAGGTAAATAAATAATTTTATTAAGCTTATTGTTTAGCGCATCCCATGATATCAGCTTTGGCGTAATACGCGGCTGCGCCTGGCCTGAGTCGAGTATCCATACATTACCTCTGTCATCAGCCCTTACCCCTAATACCCAATTTAAATAGTTAGCGGGATTTTTTAAGCTGCCATCACTTTTATAAGGAATTTGCATTTGCGCATTAGGAAATGGCACTACCTCACCACTTTTTAAAAGCTCACCCACTTTTACTTTTGGGTTATAAAAAGGGTGATAACTAAAAATAAAGCGCTTGTTTAGTGTATACGTAATACCGCCCACAGCACCGTCGGTTTGTGCGTAAACCTCAGCGGGTACCGTGTCATTTGCAAAAGCCGAGGCACTTATTAGCAAGGCTATAGCGCTTAGCCCTAATTTAGATTTATTTAAAAACATAATTTGCCCTACTTTTGCTTAATGTAATTAGCTGTGCCGTCTATCCAGTCTTGTCGAGCTGGGGCAAAAAAATCAATATCTACCGTATCTTGGGTAAAGTGAAATTCGTGCGGTACATTGGCCGGAATCACCATCATGTCACCCGCTTTCATAAGGTATTGTTTACCGCCAGAAAACACTTTAGCCTCGCCTGACATGATCCACGTCACTTGTTCATTCGGGTGTTTATGAAGCGGTACTTTGCCGCCTTTTTTAGCCACCCATTTTACAAACGTAGATTGCGTACCATGAAAATATTGGCGTGTTAAATATGAGCCCATTTGCTCTTTGGGTTGGCTGTCGAGATTAAGTAAAAAAGGGGCGTTGGTAATGTGCTGATTATAACTATCCATTATGCCCATTTGGGGTGCAGGCGTTATTTGCTGTTCAAGTTTACTTTGCGCTGCCCATACGCCACTGCTTGTTAAAGCAGTTGCTAATAAAAGCGTGTTAATTTTCATAGTTTCACCTAAATAATAAACTGTGTGCGGCTGCACTGACTATTTAGGTAAAGTTTACAGGCTGAGGATTTTTGAAAAAGCCGCCTAGGCAAGAAACATTATCAAATAAAAACGAGTAATTAATTACTTATTAAAAAATATAAACCCAGCAATAAAGCTGGGTTTTACTTAGGTAATGCTTAAAAAACCTTAACTGACCTTTAATTCTTGCATTTGTATGTACTGTACTAAGTCTTCAATCGTTACCACTGTCATGCTGTGTTTATTAGCATAATCACTTACCTGTGGTAAACGCGCCATGGTGCCATCAGGATTAGTGAGTTCACAAATAACCCCAAACGGTTTTAAACCAGCCAGCTTCATTAAATCAACAGATGCCTCGGTGTGGCCGCGGCGAACTAAAACCCCACCTGTTTGTGCTTTTAAGCCAAATACATGGCCTGGGCGCGATAAATCACTCGGTTTAGCGTTATCGGCTGTGGCGGCTTTAATCGTTGTTACTCGATCGGCTGCCGATACGCCGGTTGTAACACCGTGTTTAGCCTCTATTGTGACTGTGTAGGCTGTATTATTTTGGCTGGTGTTGTGAGTTACCATTTGCGGTAGCTCGAGCTGCTTAATACGCTCATCGCCCATACACAGGCACACAATACCGCTGCCTTCGCGGATCATTTCCGCCATTTGTTGGGTGGTTAAATGCTCGGCAGAGAAAACAAAATCACCTTCGTTTTCGCGGTTCTCGTCATCAACAACAAGTACGCCTTGGCCTTGCTGCAAAGCAGCAATGGCATTTTCTACACGGGTATGGCTTTCGCCAAATTGGCTAAGTAAAGACTGAATCATTATTATATTCCACATAAAAATAAATAGATTCAGGACACTGAAAGGCATGGCAAAACACACAAACTAAATTGCGCACTTTTTGCCACTAAACAGCTTATACCAATCCGCTTAATTAAGTGGTTTATTTTGAGGTTGGAAAAACGCGTCGCTCAAAATGATTAAGTATTATTGCGAATTGGTATTAAACACGCAGCCACAGGCAACGTGTTTGCATACGCTACAAGCTATATTCTCTTTCATCCGGACTATAACCGTCGGCTCTGGCATCTCACCAGATCTGCTTGACCTTTATTTAATACATTAAAAAACGATTATTAAATAAAGCGCTCGCGGGCTCGTTTTATTCAAAAACTAATGAGTAAAACATACCGCCGGTGGGGAATTTCACCCCGCCCTGAGAATGTACCGTGAACTTATCTGTTCACGGCCTGCGCATTATACGCGTGTATTTATACGTTATTCAAAAATAAACGTTAAATAAGCTCAGTATTTAGTGAGGCATTGAGTACTTTACCTTGGTTAATATCGGCCGTGAGTGAGCATTTTGCGCCATTAACTAAGTTTAAATTTGGCTGCACATGGCCAATATCAGCATCTATTATTACCGGGAATAAACACCCACCCAATGCCACCTCTAGCGCATGGCGGTAATCAAATGCATCGTGATGACTTTGTGTTATTTCGCTGCGCCCTAAAATAAGGCCGTTAATATCATCAAATACACCGGCAAGTTTGAGCGACAGTAAAAATCGTGCCACGGTGGTAGGGGTAAGCTCTGAATTTTCTAGGTATAAAATAAGCCCTTCGTTCGCACTGTGTTTTTTAAAGTCATGCAATGCTAAAAATGGCGAATCCAGCAATAACCCTACGGTATCAAGGCAGCCGCCAAATAAGCGCCCAGACATCTCTATTGTGCGCTCATCAGTGTAATTTAGGCACTGCCACTGGGTAGGCTCGCTTGGCGCTAGCAGCTCATCTGGGTTTTGTGCGTAATTGGGTTTATTTTTTTGATAATAAGCAGAAGGCCCTTGCTCAAATTTACTTCCCGACTCGTAGGTAATGGTTTCAAAAATTTGTAAGCTGTAGGGGTTTGTTTCATCTGGGTGAAGCTGCATTAGGTTGGCACTATGAAGTGTTGCCCATTGGCACTTAGCCGTAAGTGCACAGGCAATTGTGCTCACATCAGAAAAACCCACCAGCCATTTAGGTTTGGCCTCTTTTATGGCGTTAAAATCGAGCAGTGGCAAAATTTCCATTGCCAGCTCTCCGCCCATTGGCGGCATAATGGCGGCAACCTCATCATCTAGCAAAAAGCCCATTAATTGCTTAGCATGCGCTTTTGCATCTAATTCATCGCGGGGTTTATTTTGGCGTAAAAACTCCCCTTCTACTACCTCGTAACCACGGTGTTTTAAACCGTCTATCACTCTATCTAATCGTGCATGGTATTTTTCTTTTAAGCCCGACGAAAGCGAGCAAATAGCAATTTTAGAGCCTACTTTTAAAGGCGCTGGATAAAGTATATTAGCCATGAATGTTCCTTTTAATAAAGTGATTCCACTGTGTAAAAGCCGTTATGCATTTACACATTACCTATATGAATGTACCTATATCAACACGCACACTCTTTATGCAATATGAATAAGCGTAGAGTGTGTTTAGCATTTATGCAGTCACCATTTTATTTATAAATTTTTTTAACGGGTAATGGCACGCGCTTTTTTAGCAATCGACTTATGCCAATCCGTTTAACTCAGCTCTTTATTTTGAGGGGTGGTGTTATATATGGGGTTTATGAGGATAAGTTGGCATTAGCTAGTTTTTAGGCATAAAAAAACCGATGCAATCGCATCGGTTTTTGCTTGTACATTACTGTGAGCTAAATATTAAAGATACTCAACGTCAATGATTTCGTACTCAACGTCGCCTTTAGGCGTTTTAATGGTCACAGCATCATCTGTTTGTTTACCAATTAAACCGCGCGCAATCGGTGAGTTAACAGAAATTAAGTTATTTTTAATATCTGCTTCGTCATCACCCACAATACGGTAGGTTACTTCGGCATCTGTTTCTACATTTACAATAGTGACAGTAGTACCAAAAATAACTTTACCTGTATTAGGCATTTTAGTTACGTCAATAATTTGCACATTTGAAAGCTTAGCTTCAATTTCTTGAATACGGCCTTCACAAAAACCCTGTTGCTCACGCGCTGCGTGGTATTCAGCGTTTTCTTTTAAGTCACCATGTTCACGTGCAATCGCAATATCATTTACGATTTTAGGACGGGTAACTGTTTTTAATTCGTTAAGCTCTTCGCGCAGTAACTCTGCGCCACGAACTGTCATCGGAATTGATTGCATACTTTTCTCACTTAACACCAAGGCCTAGTGGCCTTGGTACATTTCCTTAGTTCAATCGCTGGTGTAGCTCTTGAACTGACGTCACTTTACTACGGTCGTCCGCTTGGTTAGCAGTACAGTTAGCAAATGCCGCGTTCAAGGTTGTCGTGTAGTTGGTTTTGTTTTGCAATGCACCACGACGCAACACCTTCGAATCTTCGATCGCTTGGCGACCTTCGGTGGTATTTACGATATAGCTGTACTCTTTATTCTTGATGTTATCAAGAATATGCGGGCGGCCTTCATATACTTTGTTTACACGGCGTACTTCAATACCGGCCTCTTTTAAAGCCTCTGCTGTGCCACCTGTTGCATCAATTTCAAAACCAAGGTCTGTCATGGTTTTAGCAAGTTCTACAACACGAGACTTATCGCTGTTACGTACAGATAGTAACGCGCGACCACCGCGTGGTAAAGTGTTGCTTGCACCTAATTGTGCTTTTGCGAACGCTTCGGCGAAAGTATCGCCAACACCCATCACTTCACCTGTAGAGCGCATCTCTGGGCCACGGATAGGATCCACACCTTGGAACTTAGCAAACGGTAAAACAACTTCTTTAACGCTGTAATACGGTGGAATTACTTCTTTAGTAATGCCTTGGCTTGCTAAAGACTGACCCGCCATACAACGCGCGGCTACTTTTGCAAGTGCAATACCGGTCGCTTTAGATACAAACGGTACAGTACGCGCCGCACGTGGATTCACTTCAATTAAGTACACTTTGCCATCTTTTACAGCAAATTGTGTATTCATTAAGCCCACTACGCCAAGCTCAAGTGCCATATCGGTTACTTGTTTACGCATAACATCTTGCACTTCTTGTGATAAAGAGTGTGCAGGTAATGAACATGCTGAGTCACCCGAGTGAACACCCGCTTGCTCAATGTGCTCCATTATACCGCCAATAATTACTTGCTCGCCGTCACAAATTGCATCAACGTCCACTTCGATTGCATTATCTAAGAAGTGATCAAGTAGTACTGGCGCTTCATTTGAAGCTTGTACCGCTTCGGTCATGTAACGACGTAAGTCTTGCTCATCGTAAACAATTTCCATTGCACGGCCACCCAGTACGTACGATGGACGCACAACCAGTGGGAAGCCAATTTCACCTGATTTAAGTAATGCTTCTTCAGTTGATGTAACTGTTGCGTTTTCTGGTTGTAGTAAATCAAGACGCTCTACTAACTGTTGGAAACGCTCACGGTCTTCTGCGCGGTCAATCGCATCTGGTGAAGTACCAATTACTGGCACACCATTCGCTTCAAGTTCACGTGCTAGTTTAAGTGGTGTTTGGCCACCGTACTGTACAATCACACCTTTTGGTTTTTCAACACGTACAATTTCTAATACGTCTTCAAGTGTAATTGGTTCAAAGAATAGACGGTCAGAGGTATCGTAATCGGTAGAAACCGTTTCAGGGTTACAGTTAACCATGATGGTCTCATAGCCGTCTTCACGTAGTGCAAGGGCTGCGTGTACACAACAGTAGTCAAACTCAATGCCTTGGCCGATACGGTTAGGACCGCCGCCAATAACCATGATTTTGTCTTTGTCTGACGGGTTCGCTTCACACTCTTCATCGTACGTTGAGTACATGTAAGCTGTGTCTGAGCTAAATTCGGCAGCACAGGTATCAACACGCTTGTACACAGGTACAATGTTTAACTGATGACGCTTTTTGCGAATTTCGGCTTCAGATACACCAGCAATTTCAGCAATACGTGGGTCGGCGAAGCCTTTACGCTTAAGTTTACGTAAAAACTCTGCATTTAAGCCGGCCATGCCACCTTCAGCAATTTTAGCTTCGTCTTTTAAAATGTCTTCTATTTGTACTAAGTACCAAGGGTCAACTTTGGTAAGTTCAAATACTTCTTCTACGCTCATACCGTGGCGCATTGCATCGGCAATGTACCAAATACGCTCAGCGCCTGGCTCGCGTAGTTCACGAATAATTTTTTCGCGCGCTTTCGGGTCATCAAGTGCTACAATTGGGTTAAAGCCCGTTGCGCCTACTTCAAGACCGCGTAATGCTTTGTGTAACGATTCTTGCTGGTTACGACCAATCGCCATTACTTCGCCCACTGATTTCATTTGCGTTGTTAAGCGGTCGTTCGCGCCGGCAAATTTTTCAAAGTTAAAGCGAGGAATTTTTGTTACTACGTAGTCGATTGATGGCTCAAATGACGCTGGTGTTTTGCCACCTGTAATGTCGTTTTGAAGCTCATCTAACGTGTAACCAATTGCTAACTTAGCGGCAATTTTAGCAATAGGGAAACCCGTTGCTTTAGATGCCAGTGCTGATGAGCGAGATACACGTGGGTTCATCTCAATGATAACCATACGGCCATCATCAGGGTTTACACCAAACTGTACGTTTGAACCACCGGTTTCAACACCAATTTCACGCAGTACCGCCATAGAGGCATTACGCATTAATTGATATTCTTTGTCGGTTAGCGTTTGTGCTGGTGCAACGGTGATTGAATCACCAGTGTGTACACCCATTGGGTCAAAGTTTTCGATAGAACATACAATGATACAGTTGTCTTTTTTGTCGCGAACAACTTCCATTTCATATTCTTTCCAGCCAATCAGTGATTCATCAATCAACAACTCACTTGTTGGTGATAAATCTAGGCCGCGCTCACAGATTTCGTTAAATTCTTCCATGTTGTAAGCCACACCGCCACCGGTGCCACCCATAGTGAAAGAAGGACGAATAATACACGGAAAACCAATACGTGTTAGCGTATCGTGTGCTTCATCCATAGAGTGAGCAATTTCAGCACGTGGACATTCAAGGCCAATGTTTTTCATGGCTACGTCAAAGCGTTCACGGTTCTCTGCTTTGTCGATTGCATCAGCGGTTGCGCCAATTAGCTCAACGCCGTGTTTAGCCAGTACACCGTGCTTATCTAAATCAAGTGCACAGTTTAATGCAGTTTGACCACCCATTGTTGGTAGTACTGCATCTGGCTTTTCTTTTTCAATAATTTTTTCTACCACTTCCCAATGAATAGGTTCGATGTACGTTGCATCGGCCATTTCCGGGTCAGTCATGATAGTTGCTGGGTTTGAGTTAACTAATATAACTCTAAAGCCTTCTTCTCTAAGTGCTTTACACGCTTGAGCACCAGAGTAATCAAATTCACAAGC